>CAMCYT010000053.1 GCA_945885485.1 Prosthecobacter debontii | reverse complement strand
GTTGGCGTTTCAGGAAGGGCCCAGAACCCCTTGCCTACGGCAGCGGGGTTTGACTGCCGAATTCGCTTCGCGAATTTTCATTCTTTCCGCGAAGCGCTGACTGCAGAGACGGAGCATCGCGTAGTCAATCCCTCCCTCTCCGATCCGTTTTACGCTTACTTTTTGGATGCCATGAAAGGCTAGCTATTGTGGAGAAATAGCAAGCGAAGCAGGCTACATCCGACGAAAGCAAACTCCTAGCCTTTCACTCAAAAATCTGAAAGTGTCACCACCAATGACCAAGCGCTTCCCAACATCTAAGATAATTTGGACCACGATCTTCCTGAGTCTTTTCTGCTTAACTTTCAAGGCTAACGCAGCCGAGCCAAAAGAAGAACCCGCGCAACCGCCGACACCAACGTTAGAAGCGCAGATGGCTCTCCCATTTCTGGATAACGCGATCCTTCAGCAAAAGATTCAATTGCCAGTATGGGGCATGACGCTACCCGAGGCAAAGGTGACTGTTGCGTTTGATGGTCAAACGAAAACCACGACCGCAGACAGCGAGGGTAAGTGGAAGTTGAAACTCGATTCGATGGATGCTGTTAGACTCAAGACAGTCAACGATACTCCTGTGGGAGAGACGATGATCATCACTTGCGAGAAAGACGGAGTGAAGGCCTCGAAGGAGATCAAAAATTTGGTGATGGGGGATGTTTGGTTTTGTGCGGGGCAATCCAACATGGCTGGTGGGGTCCGAACTAACAAGAGCGGTCATTTTCCAGAGGATACACTTGAGAAAGCAAACTACCCGGCTTTGCGCCAGTTCGTGCCAGGGGATGCGGCATGGGTCGTCTGTGCTTCCGAAACGGCACCTGTATTCAAGAGGACGGCGTTCTTTTTCGCTAGGCGCTTACAACAGGATGCATTGGTTCCTATCGGGCTTATGGCGACTGCTGTGGGTGGATCTAACATTGAGTCTTGGTTGAATCAGGAGCCCTACGCCATAGGCGGCAACTACTCCAAGCTCGTCGCTCCTCTGGTTGGATACGGCATTCGCGGTGCGATCTGGTATCAGGGTGAGAGTAATGAGAAAGATGGCCGACTCTATCAGCCCAAGCTGGAGTCGCTGATCACGGGTTGGCGCAAAGCATGGAATCAGGGAGACTTTCCTGTTCATTTCGTGCAGTTGCCGGGAATCAGTGCATCTTCTCTGGAAAATCCAGTAGGTGGCGATGGTCGTGCCGAGATTCGCCAGGCGTATTTTGAAACTTTGGCATTAAAAAATACCGGCATGGCGGTGACCATCGATGTGGGAGCAGCGGGTGAGCATCCGCCAAACAAATACGATACCGGAGAGCGACTCGCTCGCTCTGTGTTGCAGAAGGTCTACGGTTTCAAGAATCTAACAACTAGTCCGCTCTACGTTAAACATGTCGTTGAAGGTTCTGTGATTCGTGTTTCTTTCGATGATGCGAAAACCGGACTGATGGTTGCCAAGAAAGAGGGATTTCTGCCACCTGTGCCAGCACCTGATGCTCCAATCGAGTGGCTTTCAATTCAAGCTAAGGACGGCACATGGCACTGGGCTGAAGGAAAAATCGATGGTTCGGAACTCATCGTTTCTAACAAAAATGTATCAGAGCCAATCGCTGTGCGTTACGCCTACACCCAACACCCGAAAGGAAACCTCCTCTACAACAAAGATGGTCAGCCCGTTGGTCCGTTCAGTACGATTGGCTACGGACCGGAGATGAAAGTGGATGCTGTGTTGAAGCCCTAGACTTTTGTTAAACATTCCAGCTGAGTTACGACATGATGGAAGCTTGAATTCAAAGAAATTCAGATTGTTTAATATTGGTAAAGGCTAAGCCTGCGGCGGATACCATCTCTTGAAATCAAAAATCAAAAATCAAAAATCGTCACTCATCAATCGGAAATCCATTCTTCAATCGGAGCGGTTTCGCCAATCGATTTGAATGACGATTGACTCCACTTCGCTCCGTCCAAGCGGTGAGTACTTCGTCATTATGGATAAGGTTCGAAAGTGCTCACCCTGCTTTGTTGAACGGGAAGAAATGGCGTGAGCATTTTCTTCGTTCATTGGCCCCTGCGTTTTCTAACAGCCTCTGCTAGGACTTCAAGGGTTTCTACGGTGTCGCCCCAGTTGATGCAGGCATCGGTGACGGATTGACCGCGAGTGAGTTTGGAGAGATCCGAGTGGAGCTTTTGGTTGCCCTCGACGAGATTGGATTCGATCATCACGGAGGTGATCGTTTTTGAGCCGTCTGCGATTTGGTTGGCGATGTTTTTCGCGACGAGCGGTTGGTTGCGGTAGTCTTTGTTCGAGTTGCCGTGTGAACAATCGATCATGATGGATAGCGGGAGGTTTTGCTCGGTGAGCATTTTCTCCATTTCTGCAACGTGTTCGGCCTCGTAGTTCGGGCCGGTTTTTCCGCCACGCAGGATGAGGTGGCAGGAGGTGTTTCCAGTGGTTGAAACGATGGCGGAGACGCCTTGTTTGGTGACTGAGAGAAAATGGTGCGGGCGGGAGGCGGATTGGATCGCATCAAGTGCGAGTTGGATGGAGCCGCCGGTGCCGTTTTTAAAGCCGACTGGCATGGAGAGGCCGGAGGCGAGTTCGCGATGGATTTGGGATTCCGTGGTGCGGGCACCGATCGCGCCCCATGAAATGAGGTCGGCGATGTATTGAGGGGAAATCGTATCGAGGAACTCGGTGGCGGAGGACATGCCCATGTTGGCGAGGTCGAGCAGGAGCTTACGAGCGACGCGTAGGCCGCGGTTGATGTCAAAGGAGTCATCGAGGTCTGGATCGTTGATCAGGCCTTTCCAACCGACGGTTGTGCGAGGTTTTTCGAAGTAGACCCGCATCATGATGAAGAGGTCTGCTTTCAAGCGTTCGGCCTCGGCTTTGAGTTTTGTGGCGTATTCTAGAGCTGCCTCGGGATCGTGAATCGAGCAAGGGCCGACGACGACCATGAGTCGGTCGTCTTGGAGAGAAAGGATAGCATCGGCCTGGGCGCGCGCGGAATGAACTACTTCAGCGGCTTGCTCGTTGATAGGAAGATAGTAAGCGAGGACTGCCGGAGAGATCAGGGGATTGATGCCGGAAATGCGGAGGTCGTCTGTGCGGTGTTTAGTCACGGGGCGGGTATGGAAGCTTGCGGAGGGGGAGTTGGCTAGTTTTAAGTGACAGATTTGTGAGGTTACATAGGGGGAATGCGGGCGAGGGTGTCGCTGAGGCGGGAGGTGGTTTGGTGGATGCCGCACCAGTTTTCGATGTAAGGCATATCGAGGTTTTCGGGGCCTTCGATGGCTAAAACATCGCGTGCGTCATCGAGATCTTTGGGGCGGCCCCAGCGCAGTTTCTGGACGATGATGTCTTCGGGGGTTGGAATCCAGCTTGGGATATCGAGTTGAGGCAAGATGAGTCGCTGTTTCCTGCGGAACTGACTTTGGACGAAATCATCATCAAAAAGCTCGAAGAGTTCAATTTGAAGGGTGGTGTCTGATGCTGGAGTTCCGATGTGCCGACGACCCCATGTCAGGGTATCAAACTGCACTTGTCCGTTGAATTGGATTTCTGGCTCCAGATTCATGATCAGGTTTTTAATACTCAGAGATCCGGATACATCTACGACAATATCAACGTCTTTCGTGGCTCTCGGAACTCCGTAAAAATTGAAGGCAAATGCACCAGTTAGCATGTGATCCACATTTTCTTTTTCACAGGCTTTGATGACTGTGATCGCCAATTGTTCAATCGTCATGATGAGTGGTTTTCGCTGACATAAAATCCATGGTCATTCGCACGGCGCAGACGTTCGGCACGCTTTTTTGCTTCGATCCAAGCGGATTTCGGGTCGTTGGTTCCAAGTCTAGCCATGACTCCTTGAAAGATTCGATCCGTCACTTCGTTGGTGAGCTGGCAACCTGAAATAAAACGCTCCTCCCGTGTCATGGCGCGGGCACGCAGGATTTTCTCCCGATAGATGGAATCTTGGAGATCTTTTAGGGCGGTGGGATGGTCGTGGGGATTCGACATGGTGAACTTGGAGGTGAGCTTATCTTAGGAGACGTCAGACTCCAAGTTCGGAAACAAGCTTACTGCTCGGGAGCTGAGATGGGGGGTGAGAAGACGGGGCCAAGTCCTGCACCAGGGTTGGGTTGGGCTTGTGGGCCGGGGCCGGGGCCTTTGTCCATGAGGTCGGTGCGGGATTTGAGTAGGGCATCGACGGTGAATTTACTGACCTCGAAGGTGATGGGTTCGAGTTTTTTGGCTTGTGCGATGTTTTCAGCAAGGGCTTTGCAGCGCTCTTCAAACGCCTTGTCGGCTGCCGCTGCATCTTCGGGCTTTTCGTTTTCAGCAGGTTTGCGTTTCTCGGGAAGCTCACCGGAAGCGTTGACGTTCAGGAGGTAATTTTCGCTGTTAGATTTTGATGGCTGAAGTTTGAGAACGTAAGTGAGGCCTTCGAAGGTTTTAAAAGTGGCGGTTTGGAGTTTCTCGGGAGTTGAGCGCTTTTCGATTTCAGCAGTGGGCACGACATCGTCGAATTTTGCGTATGAGAAAAACGCTTTCAGAGGAGCGATGGCAGCGGGATCGATTTTCACTCCTGGGAAAGCTGAGGTGACGTCGAAATCAGCTTCTTCGGTATCGCGCTCGAGTTCCCATTCATTTTTATCTGAGCCGGGCTGGGTGAGGGAGATGGATTGGATTTTCTCGATTTTGAAAAAATCTTCAGTCAGCCAGCTTTTAGGATCAGCGGAGAGGGAAGGGAAGACTTCTGAGACGGCGTAGAATCCGGATTCATCGGCGTGGTTGCGGATGAAGCGGCCGACCGAGCCACCGCCTAAGGGTGAGGACGATGCGGTGGAGTCGAGGGTTTTGCCGAAGGAAATCGTGGCTAGTGATTTACCGGAAGCGTCTTTGAAGGTGGCGGTGATACCGCGCTGGGTGGGGTCAGTGGATTTCTCGTCCATGCCGAAACGAGGAGCGAAAGATGGGCCGGCCTCGATGCCTTGTGTGACTTTCAGATTAATCAGGGTGCGTAGGAATCCGATGATCTCGGTGGAGTTTGCTTTATATCCATCGCGCTCTACGACGGACCAGTTGCCGTCTTTTTCCTGGAGAGTGACCGAAAAATCGGCATCGGTGATGTTGATGGATGAGATTTCTTTGGCGGGAAAATCAGGGATGAGCTTTTCGCCAGCGGTGCGTTTTGTGGTGATTTTGAGGTCATTGCCAGCGGATTTTTTGAAGGCGTAAACGGAAATGCCGAGAGCTAGGACGATGATCCAGAGAAAGATAACAGTGCGTGGTTTCATCTTTTTTTAATGTTAGAAATTTTAAGTTGTAAGGTTTTGAAAATCAGCGGGCACGCGTGTAAGAGCGGCGGATGAACTGGAGTAAGAGACCGAAGAGGATGACGATTGACGGCACGACTGCGACGTTGAGGAGGGTGATGTTGCCGGCTAGCCTATCTTTCTTGCGGCGCAGTTCTTTTTCTTGCTCGCGTATGAGACGTGAGTATTCAACTTGTTGTTGTGTTAGTTTCGCGATTTCTGTTTCTTGCTCGGGAGATAAATAGAGTTCTTTGCCGCGGGTTTTTTGGACTTGAAGTTCCTGCAGCTTGGCTTCTGCTTCTTTCTTTTTAGTTTCGAAATCTTCGACTTTCTTGCCGACTTGTGCCTTGAACTCATCCTCCATTTTTTTGATAACATTGAAGGGTCGGCGAGTGGCGGCGCGCGAACGTGAACCGATCAGGTGTTTTGAGCCGACGGCTTGATCGATGATGTTGAAAAGCAAGACGGAGTTTCCATTTGAAGGGTTAGCCATTTGCATGCCGCTGAAGTTTTGCACATTGTATGCGAAACGATCATAGAAGGCATCGATATCCGCGATGAGGAACACGTTGCCGAGTTTCACGGCTTGTTTGAGTGATTCTTCTTTCGGAGCGTCTTTGGGTTCGCCTTCGGCTGAGGCTTCGGGAGTCTCGCTTTTCGGTTTGCCGTCGGGGAAGGCGGTTTTGAAATTTCCGGAGAGGAAGGTAACAAGATCGAAAGCGGTGTTTTCGGCTTTGACCTTTTTCTCAATGGATGGGTCGAGCTGAGAGGCTTTGATGGGATCGACAAAGCCGGCGGATTTGGATGTGCGAACCAATGAGTTTACGGCAATACCACCGTCACCTGTGAATTCAAATGCGCCGGGAAGGTAAAGGGTGATTGAGGTAAGGTTTTTGGTGATGACGCTGTCTTTTTGAGGCATCGCAGTTTGCGGGAGGTTCAGGACTGCGACGCTGCCACGACCGTCGCCGAAGGGGGTGTAGTGGATGGGATCGGCGACGACTTGTTGGGAATTGAATTTCACGCCCCATGCTGGTAGCAGTGTGGGTAGGGTGGATGCAGTCGGCGTGCCGGCTTGTCCCATCATGGGGTTTCCTCCACCTGTCATTTGTGCGGCGATGGAGTGAGGATCAAGGCAAGCGACGACCGTTCCGCCACCGAGGAGGTATTGATCGATGGCGTATTCGGTTTGTGGGGAAATTCCTGCAGGATGGAAAACGAGCAGAACTTTGATTTCGTTCGGATCGATTTTTTGCGCAGTCATTCCCAGATCTCGGAGTTCGAAGGATTGTTTGAGCTGTTGGTAAATGACCCATGGCTGTGGGCTCTGCTGGCCAGGCATCATTGCAGGAGCTCCTGCGAGATCAATCCCTGTAATAATTCCAATCACGGGTTTTACCGGAGTTGAGACTTCTGAAATGGCTTTTGAGAGTTGGTATTCCAACATGGTTTCCTCTTCAGGATTTAGGAAAGGCAGTGTGACCTTTTTATCCAAAGCCGTGATTGCCATGCCGAGGTAGAGATTATCCTCATTGATGCGTTGTCCGGAAATTTCATCGAGATTCGCGGAATCTTCGGCATCGGTATCGGGTTGCGGATCGAGATTTTCGATGCGTAGTTTTCCGTTGGAAAGGTTGGCGTATTCCTTGAGAAGGTCATCGACGCGGCGGAGGTGGACTTTCAATTGTTCCGGCATGTAATCGCTACTACGAGAAGCATAGTAGCGGATGACGACGGGCGTGTCTAGTTCACCGAGGATGGATTTGGTGCCATCGGAAAGCGTATGAATTTTGTTTTCCGTGAAGTCGGCTCCACGATTTCCGTAAGGTGTTAGAGAGATCAGCCAGTTCGCGAGAATAACGATGGCGACAAGGGCGATGATGCCGAGGGTGGCGCGGGTGATTGGGGATTTCATAAATTTCAAAATTCAAAGTTCAACTATCAAGGAAGAATGATGAATGGGTGCTTTGGGTGGATTGGAAGTTGGAGATTGAGAGTTAAAAATTAAGCGCGTTTGGCGCTGAGAATGGTGGAGGTGCCGATGAGGCTGATACTGATGAAGCTTGCAAACCAGATGAAGTCTTGGAGGCGGAACATGCCACGCTCGAGGGAGGCGAATTGACTCCATACGCTTAGAGATGCGACGGCCTCCGCAGTGCCTGGGGAGGTGGCTTTTGCGAGTTCGGTGGTGACGGGTTCATAACCGCAGAGAACCATGATTGTACAGATGGTAACGGATACGATGAGGCAAACCACTTGGTCACGTGTGAATGCTGAAACTAGCATGGTGATGGCGATAAAAGTGCAGCAGACAAGGAAAGAGCCGATGTAGCTGGAAATGATTGCGACGTTATCGGGGTTGCCGAGGAAGTTGACCGTGATAACCATAGGGAATGTCAGCAACAGGGCGACGAGTGAAACCGTGGCGGCGGCGAGAAATTTCCCAGCGATGATGGACCATGTGGAAACTGGGAAAGTTCCTAGCAGTTCGATGGTGCCGTTGCGTTGTTCATCTGCCCAAAGTTTCATCGAGATGGCAGGAGCAAGGAGCATGTAAAGCCATGGATGATAGAAGAAGAAATAGAAGAGGGAGAGGTCGCCGGTTCGCATAAATGCTCCGAAGGTGAAAGTCAGGCCAAGAGAGAGGAATACGAAGATGACAATGAGCGCGTAAGCGGTGGGCTGGGCGAAGTAGGATTTTAATTCGCGGAGGTAGATGGTGAGCGTATTCATCAGTTTGCTAGGTTTCAGTTGAAAGTTTTCAGGAAGACTTGGGTTGTGTGGCTTACAATTAAGCGGCGGTGTCGGTGGTGGTGACTTTGCGGAAGAGTTCTGTTAGGGAGCTGTTTGGGGCTTGGGCGATGAGTTCGGCAGGTGTGCCATCAGCCACGATTCTTCCGCGATCCACGATGACCGCGCGGGTGCAAGCGGCTTCGACTTCTTCTAGGATGTGCGTGGAAAACAGGATGGCTTTGTCTTTGCCGAGGCGTTTGATGAGTTGGCGGACTTCGTATTTTTGGTTGGGGTCGAGGCCGTCGGTGGGTTCGTCGAGAATGAGAACTTCCGGATCGTGGAGTAAGGCTTGGGCGAGGCAGGTGCGATGGCGGTAGCCTTTAGAAAGAGTATCGATGGATTGGTGAGCGACGCTGGTGAGGAAGCAGGTTTCGATCGCTTTTTCGACCGCATCATTTTTCGCTGAACCGGAGAGTTTACGAACATTGGCGCAGAAATTCAGGAAGCCGATGACCGTCATATCATTGTAAAGTGGTGCGGATTCCGGGAGGTATCCGATCTTGGTTTTCGCCTCGTAGGGATTTTCGGTGATGGAAATGCCGCAGACTTTAGCGTCGCCAGAGGAGGGTGGGAGGAAACCGGTGACCATGCGCATCGTGGTGGATTTTCCAGCACCGTTGGGTCCGAGGAAGCCGAGAACTTCGCCTTTTTTGACCGTGAATGAGAGATTATCGACGGCGAGCTTCGTTCCGAAATGTTTGCTGATATTGACGACTTCGATCATGGGGATGGCTGATTTAAAATGGTTTGGGCTGTGTTTTTATTCCGATCTCATAAATTTGCGACACCGGAATTGAGATTTGTTTACAAAATTTTAAGAAAAATGAGGGTGAGTGCTCCAACCCCAGATTGATCAAATGAAATCCTTGATCCAAGCTATCAAAAATGACACCACTATCATTGAATTGCGGAATCTGATGGATTGTCGTTCATCACATCGTATCTGAGCGGAAGCCATTTTAAAAAGGCAAACCAAGAAGCCACCAAACCTGACATGAAAAATCGATTCCTCGTTGCTGCCTTAGCCGCGCTCTCCATGTGTCCGCTTCACGCGGTTGAAGTCACGCAATCCGCCGACCAACTTTCGATTACTAACGACGCGTTCAAGCTCACTTACAATCTCAAATCCGGCACTTGGTCTGCTGCCAAAAAAGTCTCGAATATTGACGTCTTTACTAGGGCCCGGTTCACTGTGGATGAAACTGGTTGGAAAAAACCGGCCGATGTTACCCGAACATGGAAGCAGTCGGAGGTGAATGATGATTTTGGCAAAGGTCGGACATTATCCATCACGGAGACACCCGGTGGCGGCTACGCCCCGTTGAAAACACTGCATCTCACGGTCTATGACGGGCAGCCCTTCGCTGTAATCGGTTTTTCTATCACCAATCAGCGTGAGTTTCCGATGCGTGTTGCCCGCATTGGAGTGATCGAGAAGGCTGCTTTTTTACCAGGGAAAAAACTCACCCAGCCTCAGGTCTTGCGTGGCGGCGCGGGTGCCCAGGTCAACCGTGTGGAAAACAAAGCGGCCATCGATGCGCACAACAACATTCTTGTCACCGGAAAAATCGATGGGCACCGCCAATCGCTTGTCGCCGGTGGATTGCGTTACCGTGAGTTCCTCCGCCGAATTATCTTGGATGAAAAGAAATCGGAATTATCGATCACCATCGAAGATCCCATCGGCAAACTCATTCCTCCCGGAACCACCTATGATGCGGTTGACACGGTATTTCTCGACATCGTCACCAGCGATCCATTCGCCTCGCTTGAAGCCTACGGCATGGCCATGCGCACCGCCAACAAGGCGAACCCCAAACCCTACGATTTTCCAACCCTCTGCGGCTGGCTCGTCTCGCAGCAGGGCTACGGCGAAGGCAAGTCGATCAACAATTCGACAGCCCTCGTTGATCAAATGGAGCTCGCAGTTAAATCGGGTCTCTTGGAATACACCCCAGTCGCCATCCGTCTTGAGCCCGACTTCTATTGTAATCAGCAATACGGCAACACCCAGCAGGGATGGTGGAATGATGAAACCTGGGCGAAATACGGCTCGCTCACACCGCCCTATGAGACCTTCGGGAAATTCTGCGGCAAGATTCGCGAGTTGGGCGGCATTCCATTCACCTACATTCAGAGTAACATGCCTTCGAATGACTTCGCGCTCGCTCACCCCGAGTGGATGATGCGCGGCGATATCTCGCGCCTTCACTCCGAACACGCCCACCACATGCCATTTGTGAAATTTGATTTCACCAACCCTGAGTTTCAAGCGTACACCCTCGCCATGTGGAAACGCCTCGCGCAACAAGGTTTGCAAGGCATCAAGTTCGATTATCCTGAAAGCGCATGGATCCCAACAGGTGGTTTCAAGGATGAAACCCAAACCACCACCACCGCCTATCGCAAGGTCTTCGAGATCTGTCGCGAAGGCCTAGGCTACGGGGCTTTTATCCACGAGCGCAACCTCGGCGAATACGGCACTCCCATGCTCGACGTCACTGCTGGCATCATCGATCTTCAACGTATTTGGTTCGACTCCTCCCACTTCGAGCCCGAAATGGCCTCACGTATGGGTCTGCGTTGGTATAAGAACCGTAGCGTCTTTGGCTACTACCCCGATGGAAAATCGTTCAAAGGCATGGATATCGATGCTCGCCGCACCATGCTTACCCTCGTCGGCCTGCTTTCCGGACGGCTTGAACTCGGCACCTCGTTCGGTCGCATGACGCCTGCGGAACAACATGACCTCACTCGCCTCTATCCATTGCTTAAAGGTACTCGTTCGTTCCGGCCAGTCGACATGCTTTCCGCCGCTCCGGACGATCCTTCAGTCTATGTTTATGCTAACGATACCGATAGCGCGCAGCTCATTATTTCTAACAATCACGACGAAGCCCGCGCCATCACTGCTCCTCTTTCCGGTGATCAATCGGACTCCGGTTCGCTCGGACTTGATGCTGCGGCCACCTATTACCTCCACGATTTCTGGAACGACGAATTTCTCGGCGAAATTTCTGGCAACGGCCGTGTATCTCGTCCGCTCAAGCCACTTCAATCCCTTGTCTACTCGCTGCGCCGCAAACTGGAGCGACCGCAGGTTCTCTCCACCAATCGTCACATCATGCAGGGTATGCTCGATCAAGTGAATTGGAATGCCGACTCTCTAACACTCGCCGGCGCCACCCGCGTGGCGGCAGGGGAACCACTCATCCTGACTATTGCTGCCAACGGTCATTTGTCGGCGAAAACCACCGCTTCCTCCGGTAGTGCTAAAGTCAGTAGTGAGGGAAATTTAGTGAAACTCACTCTAATCTCTGAATCTACCGCCGATGTCCAATGGTCGTTGACTTGGAAAAAATGAAGTAGCTGTTAGGAGCAACTAAGCTCAGGCAGAAGACATCATAACAACCCGCCTACGCGGCGTCTTCCTTATCCTTTGCCTTGCGGCGGCGGAGGGAGGGGGATTTGGAACCTTCAACAACTTGGCGACTGATGGTGACTTCTTCGATGTCGCCGCGTGAAGGGACTTCGAACATGACATCCAGCATCATTTTTTCGAAAATGGAGCGTAGGGCGCGGGCGCCGGTGCCGCGTTCGACGGCTTGGTGGGCAATGGCGCGGAGGGCATCGCGTGAAATGTTGAGTTTCACGTTATTGAGCGCGAGTTGTTTGGCGTATTGTTTGACCAAAGCATTTTTCGGCTCGGTGAGGATTTTGACGAGTTCGTCCTCGGTGAGTTTGCGCAGGGCGGTGATGACGGGGAGGCGACCGATGAATTCCGGAATCAAGCCGAAGTGAAGCAGGTCTTCCGGGAGGACGCGCTCGAGAATTTTTGAGGTTTTTTCGTCGAGATCGTTGGCTTGGTTGTCCGAGTGGAAACCGAGAGTTTTGCTACCGAGGCGGCGGCGGACGATGTCCTCGAGGCCGACGAATGCGCCACCGCAGACGAAGAGAATTTTCTCGGTGTTGATCTGGATGTATTCCTGTTGCGGGTGTTTGCGGCCACCTTGTGGTGGGACGTTGCAGATGGTGCCTTCAAGAATTTTGAGAAGTGCTTGCTGGACGCCTTCGCCGGAAACGTCGCGGGTGATGGAAACGTTCTCGGTTTTGCGGCCGATTTTATCGATCTCATCGACGTAGATGATTCCGCGCTCGGCGCGCTCGACATCGAACTCCGCGGCTTGCAGCAAACGGAGGATGATGTTTTCGACATCTTCACCGACGTAGCCTGCTTCCGTTAGGGTGGTGGCATCAACGATGCAGAACGGCACGTCGAGAACGCGCGCAAGAGTGCGGGCGAGTAAGGTTTTTCCGGAGCCGGTTGAGCCTAAGAGAAGGACGTTGGATTTCTCGATCTCGACGTCGTTGTATTCCGCGGAGACTGTGAAGTTATCCTGATTGAGGCGGAGGTAGTGATTGTAAACGGCGACTGAGAGCACGCGTTTGGCGGTTTCTTGGCCGATCACGTATTGATCTAGCTCGGCGAGGAGTTCGGCAGGCGTTGGGATGTCCTCGCGGTTCTGAGAGGTTTTGCTTTTACGCTTTTTGCCGTTCGCTGAATCGGCTTGGTTGAGTTCTTTCTCCAGAATGTTGCCGCAGACATCGACGCACTCGTTGCAAATATAAACGCCAGGACCGGCGATGAGTTTTTTTACCTCGGAGTGGCTCTTTCCGCAGAAAGAACACATGGTGAGATTGGATGCGCGAGCCATTGTCGAAACCCTAAACTTTAAATTTTAAACCCCAAGCTAGAATCTTCGGTCAGTCCTTTTTCTCGATCTCGGCCTGGATGGCGTCGGGGAGCTGTTTGCGAGACTCCAGGACCTTGTCCACGAGGCCGTAGGCGACGGATTGCTCGGCGGTCATGTAGTTGTCGCGGTCGGAGTCGTGCTCGACCTCCTCGACGGTCTTGCCGGTGTGCTTGGCGAGGATGCCGTTGAGGCGTTTCTTCAGGTTGAACATGAAGCCGATCGTGCGCTCCACATCGGAGGCGGTGCCGGATGCGCCGCCGGAAACCTGGTGGATCATCACGTGGGAGTTCGGCAGGCAGAAGCGCTTGCCTTTCGTGCCGGCGGTGAGCAGCACGGAACCCATGGAGGCGGCGATGCCGATGCAGTAGGTGTTCACGTCACAGGTGAGGAACTGCATCGTGTCATACATCGCGAGGCCGGCCGTGACGGAACCGCCGGGGCTGTTGATGTAGATGTGGATGTCCTTTTTCGGATCCTGCATCT
>CAMCYT010000052.1 GCA_945885485.1 Prosthecobacter debontii | reverse complement strand
TATTTAATCGGCTTGCCGGTAACCTCACGCATCGAAAGCGCCGCACCACCGCGTGCATCACCGTCGAGTTTTGTTAGAACGATACCGGTAATTCCCACCGCTTCATCGAAATGCTTCGCTACGGAAACGGCCTGTTGTCCAGTCGCAGCATCCGCAACCAACAATGTTTCCTTCGGCTTAAGAAACGCATGCAAGCGCTTCAATTCATCGATTAGCTTGTCATCAATTTCCTGACGACCCGCCGTATCAAAAATCAGAACGGTAGTGCCTTTTTCCTCGCCGTAAGCAATCGCCTCACGCGCGACTTTCAGTAAATCCGTTTCACCACGATCCGGCGCAAACACTGGCACATCGATCTGACCCGCCAAAGTCACCAACTGATCAATCGCCGCCGGGCGATAAAGATCACACGCCACCAACAACGGCCTGCGGCCCTCTTTTTTCAAACGCCGTGCGAGCTTCGCCGATGTCGTGGTCTTACCCGCACCGTTGAGGCCGACCATAAGAATCCGCGCCGGCGGATTGAGATCGAGAGGAACATTGTCGCCACCCAAAACCCGGGTTAGCTCGTCTTGGAAAAATTTAACGATCTGCTCGCCTGGCTTGATCGATTTCAACACATCCTCACCCATCGAGGCTTCTTTGACCCGAGCGATCAGCTCCTTCGCCACCCCGAATTCCACATCCGCCTCAAGCAAGGCGATACGGATCTCACGCAAGGCATCCGTGATGTTTTTATCAGAAATTTTGCCGACCCCGCGCAGGTTGCGGAAGGTCTTGTCGAGGCTGTCGCTGAGGCTTGAAAACATAATCTGGGCGAGACTTTATGTTTTATCATCCAAAGCTCAACTGTGAATTCACGCGTGAAAGGTAGGGCGCCATCGCCGAGGGCGCCGCATGGAATGAGGAAGAAAAGGATATTCCTAGGGAGAATCGAATACGTTCCGCTTCGCGCGGTGCCCTCGGCGATGGCACCCTACCAATCTCGACCATTTGGTCGGTACCGACCAAATGGTCACCAACCCACAATCTAGAATTAAAAAGCCGTTCGCGCCTTCTCCATAAATGGCTGAAAGCGGCGTCAGTGACGAAGTATTTCCACCCCCCCAAGAATTTATTTGGATGAAAACCCGAACTAACCTCTCATAAGCCCATGCGTCATTTGATTTTCCTACTCGCTCTCAGTTGCACGGCCTTTGCAGATAAGGAGCAATCCACTGCCACTCTAGCCTCCGAAGTCTCTACAGTTGCTCCCGGAAATTCATTTACAGTCGCGCTCAAACTCGAGCACCCCAAGGATTGGCACAGCTATTATCTTCAATCCGGCGGAGTCGAATTACCGCCTTCCATCACATGGAAACTTCCTGAAGGCGCGAAAGCAGGATCTATCCAATGGCCGACCCCTGAAGTCAAAGACGGCTTCAGCGGTAAAAGCTTTGTCTACAGCGGCAGCCCAGTCTTTCTCGTCGAGATCACTCCTCCTCCAACACTCACGAAGGGCAGCACCTTTAGTTTTTCCGCCACCGCAAATTGGCAGATTTGTGAAAAATCCTGCATCGACGAAGAAGCGAGTTTTTCACTGAATCTCCCCGTCGGCGAGAGCGAGATGATCGATCCTGAGAAAAGTAGTTTATTTGAAACTGCCAGACAATCAATTCCCAAAGCCCTGCCAGCAGGAATCGCAATCTCAGCCAATCCCGACAAGACATCGCCTGATTCGATTCGCCTCGAACTCAAAGGCCTCAAAGCACCTCCAACGGATTTCGTTCCCAATGAACCTTACCTGAAAGCACTCTCCGAGTCCGGTAAAGTCACACCAATTGAAGATGGTTTTTTACTCACCACCGAGCGCAAGAAAGTCGATTTTCTCGAAGAACCCATTCCGCAAGGAAATACTGTTTCCGGCATTTTAGTTGGCACTGACAGCTACATCATCCCAGAGACTTCCCTCTCCCAACCCACACCCGAAAAGACTTCGCTTGTTGCACTCCTTAAAATTCTCGGCGGCATGTTTCTCGGTGGTTTGATCCTGAACTTGATGCCATGCGTTTTTCCGGTGATCGGATTGAAAATCATGGGCTTTGTCCAGCAAGCTGGTGAAAACCGACGCTCCATCGCCTTGCACGGCATCAGTTTCGCAGCCGGTGTGTTGGCATCTTTCGCCGTCTTGAGCGGCATCTTATTCGCCGCGCGTGCCGCAGCCATAAAAGATGGATCCGCCCTGAAAGGTTGGGGATACCAACTCCAAGATCCAAACGTCGTCGCGGTTCTCGTGCTACTCATGTTCATTCTTGGACTAAACATGTTCGGTCTTTTTGAAATCGGAACTTCCGCAACTTCTGTCGGCGGCAAACTCCAAAATAAAAGCGGACACACCGGATCATTTTTCTCCGGAGTCCTCGCAACGGTCGTTGCCACTCCTTGCTCGGGTCCTTTCCTGGGTGTCGCAATTGGTGCGACGTTAGCCCTTCCTTCCGGCCAATTTTTCCTGAGCTTCACCGCCATGGCGTTAGGTCTAGCTCTCCCTTACCTCATCCTTTCTTTTTACCCCTCTTTAGTCGAAGCGCTCCCCCGCCCGGGTGCATGGATGGAATCATTCAAACAAGCGATGTCGTTCCTGCTATTCGGTTCCGCTGGATATTTCCTCTGGTTTTACGCCGGCCTCATTGGACAAGAGCATCTACTAGCCCCTATCTTTGGGCTCTGCCTGATCGCAATTGCGACCTGGGTTTATGGTCGCTGGTATCTACCGCATCGTAGCAAGAAAGCTCGCAGCATCGCGGTCGTGATCGCTCTTATCTTTTTCAGCATAGGAGTCTTTCTCACCTTACCACAAAAACCCTCGACACTGAAATGGGAGGCTTGGTCAGAGGAAAAAACAGAGACTCTTCTTTCCGAGGGGATGCCTGTCTACATCGACTTCACCGCACAATGGTGTCTCACCTGCCAAGTGAATAAAAAAATCGCTTACACGGACGAAGTCATCGCCCTCGCGAAAAAGAAAGGCATCGTTTTTCTCAAAGCAGACAAATCCGCACCGAATCCTGCCATCGAAGCCAAACTCGAAGAACTCGGCCGCACTGCAATCCCGGTCAACGTGCTGTTACTACCTGACAAAGAACCCATCATCACCCCAGCTATTCTAACCCCCGGAATTCTAACAGATCTCTTCAACCAAATCCCCGATCCAAAAAAAGAATAGAGGTAGGGCGCCATCGCCGAGGGCGCCGCGCAAAGCGAAACGTGCTAGATTCTCTCTTGAAGTATCATTTTCTTCCTCATTTCATACGGTGCCCTCGGCGATGGCACCCTACCATATCCCACTCTTAAATCTCTACTGCTGCTCCTCAGCCGGTGGTCCAGTTTCAAAGCGCATCGTATCTGCAACGAAGGTCAGCGGAATCGAGCCGGTTTCACCGTTACGGTTTTTTGCTAAAACTAATTCGGCTTTACCCTCTAAGGCCGCGCGTTCTTCTTCGTTCTCGGCATAATATACATTCCGATAAAGTAAACCAACAAGGTCGGCATCTTGTTCGATCGCGCCGGATTCACGCAGGTCAGACATACGTGGAACACCTAAGCTTTTCCCCGTCCGTCCCTCCGGGCCCCTGTTGAGCTGTGCGAGAATCAAAATAGGAATTTTCAGTTCTTTTGCCAGCGCTTTGATTCCTCCGGAAATTTCCGCAATCTCACGCTCACGTGAGTTTTCTGCCTGCTTGGTGCGGGATTTCATCAACTGAAGATAATCGATCGCGATAAACTGAATATCTTCATCCCGCTTTTTTCGACGCGCCTTCGCACGCAATTCGTTGATTGATATACCGGCGGTATCATCGATAAAAAGTTTCGATTCCTTGATCTGCTCAAAAGCAGATTTTACTCTCTGCATGTCCTGTTTTATCGGTGTGTAACCGCGGGATAATTTTGAAACCGCAAACTTCGCCCGCGCGAATAACAAACGCTGCACCAACTGCTCCGAACTCATTTCGCAGGAAAACACCATGCATGGTTTACCCTGATCCAAACAAACATGCTCGACGATGTTCATCATGAGAGAGGTTTTACCCATCGAAGGACGCGCAGCGATAACGAACATTTCGCCCGGCTTCAAGCCACCCGATTTCCTATCCAACACCTCGAAACCCGTGCTAATCCCCGAAGAAGTTTTCTCGTTGGAAAGCAACTTCTGAAAATTCTGCATTACCTCTTCAACCGTCTGTCTCACCGTCTGAGCTTGATTCGTTTCCGCACTCTCACGGATCGCGAGTATCGATTGCTCTACGGAATCCAACAACGCAGGAACCTCATCTGGCGCTTCATATGCCTGCGCCACCGCCTCATTTGCACTGCGAATGATCGCCCGCAACACATACTTATCTTTCACATGCTGAAGGTGATGCTCGAAATGCCCGGCGCTTGGCGCATAGGTGTAAAGCTCCGTAAGGTAGCCCGGACCACCACATTTTTCTAACAGACCTTTATCCAAAAGGCGCTGCACCAAAGAAACCAACTCCACCTGCGCCCCTGATTCGAACAACTCGATGAGTAAGCCAAATAAAGTCGAATGCTGCGGTAGATAAAAATGTCCCGCCGTGAGTTTCTCTTCAACAGCCTTACCGATGTGTTCCTGCGGATTCTGCAACATGCTCGAAAGCAAAGATTTCTCCGGACCCACCGCGTGAGGCAGCGCACGGGTCACATCATCCACCTCGCTCGCTCCTTTTTGAAGACTCGGCGCGGAAGATTTTTGTTTCAGTAATTCAGCCATGTGAGAGAGGGATTAACGCAAAGACTCGCCACCCTCGTCAACCTCACGAATATTTTCTTCGAAATCCGTTGGTAGCCATTGTGAATAACTCTTCATTCAAAAATCGAAAATCAACAATCGTCAATCGTCATTCAAAAGAGCCAGAATTCAGGCATCGGAAGAGCCCAATCACTCTTCACTCTTCCCATGCGAACTCTCCTACAACGCGTTTCCTCCGCCAGTGTCAGCTTCGGTAACCAAACGGTCTCATCCATCCAACACGGCCTGCTGATTCTCCTCGGTATCGAGGAAGCCGATACCACGGATGACATTGATTGGCTCTGCGGGAAAATCACGCGACTGCGGATCTTTGATGACGAGGACGGGAAAATGAACCACAGCATCCAAGACACCCAAGGAGAAGTGATCGTCGTCAGCCAATTCACCCTCCACGCCTCCACTAAAAAAGGGAATCGTCCATCGTTTCTCAAAGCCGCCCCACCAGCGATATCCGAGCCACTTTACGACGCATTTTGTATCGCTCTCGAAAAGGAACTCGGCCGCAAAATCGGCCGCGGGGTCTTTGGTGCTGACATGCAAGTTTCACTCGTTAATGACGGCCCAGTCACCATCTGGATCGACAGCCGTGATAGAGAATAATTGGACCGCGTGACTCCAGTCGCGCTTTATATTTTCCTCTTCATACCACTTTGATTGATGATTTTTGATTTTTGAATGCTGATTTGACGTTCCGGCTTTATTTCTTCCTCATTCAAAAATCAAAAATCATCAATCGTCAATCAATCCCAGCTGTTACCGCCAGACCCTAGCTTGCCCGATTAAGCCGGTGTTCGCGCCCTGATAAATCAATACAATTTCATCGGATGCCTTTCACCCAAGGACAGCAAAGGCCAAGTGGACATGACCCGTAAGCTAATGGTTTTCGTGAAATGCGATATTCTCACCATCAAATAAATCCGAGATCAGAACGCAGAGCGATGATCAATCAAGTCCTTGCTTTGGCCTAGGCGGGGATGCGGGCGCGTTGGGAGGTTTTGGCGGTGGCTCCTTGAGGCGTTCTACTGTCACATCAGGGATAGGCATCCGGTAATCCAGAGAGAAGTTGATATCCCAGCCTGCCGCGATGTTGGCGACTTCAGAGACTTCGCGAGCCGCGAGGTAGGTATCGAACGAATCTGTGTGAACGCGATACATAAGAACCGATCGAAAACCTTTTCGGATGATGGGGAGCGATTTGACAAATTCCGAGTTAGGCTGGGCGATTTCTTCCAGTGGAGTTCCACCTGATGCAAGATCCGGACGAATCACGAGCCACAGGAAATAGTTCGTTGGCTCAGCTTGAATTGAAATGGTTTGGCCGCGCGAGTTGCCCCAGTTGAAATTCTTGAAGTGGGCCACAATTTTCGTGCCGTCGTAAAGGAATTTGTCAGGCTTACCTTTGACCTGAATACGTTTGATGAGCCATTCGTCCTTCTTTTTCTCAAGCTCACGGTTGAATAGGGTGAGCGGCGTGTGCGGATCGATAATATGAACGCGATCGCCTTTGACCATCGCGTGATAGATAGTCGCGTCTTCGGGAATCGGACGACTATTGGGAATGCGGATGACCTTCGCTTCCGGGGCTTTTGCTACTGGCGTGTCGTCGAGGAGAGCCTTGAGTTTATCTCGCTCGCTGATGAGATCTTCGAGCAGAGTTTCATTTTTGTTAAGCTCACTGGACTTCGCGGTCAATTCCTTGTTCAACGTGGACAGATCGAAGAGCTTGATATTTTTTTCTTTGGCCTGTGATTCCAGCCTGATGAGCTCCGCATTGATATCGCCTTGGTTGGGCAGGCTCGAAATCGAGGCCACTTGACTGGTTTGGAGGGCAACTTCTGCGCGAGCTTTGGAGATCGATACTTCCACCTGCTCTATCTGTTCTTCCGTAGCTGGAGGAAGATCTGTTAGAATTTTTTTAACTGCATGCGCGATACTGATTCCTATCATCACGAGCACGATGGTAAGAACGCCGACGACATTTGTCATCGTATCCATCAGAGCCACGAACGGAAGCTCAGCTTCCTGACCATGTCTGCGTTTTGCCATTTTAGTATGTAATCATTTGGTTTTTATTTTTCAAACAAGCCTAGGTCGATTTCGCCCGCTTCTGGAATTGGGAGTTTTCCTGTTAAAATTTCATACTTACTCTGCGCCAAGCCCGCTGCGACATTGTAGGAGGATCCACCGTCTTGGCGGATCAGGAAAATGAGCATGGAGTTAGGGGTGCTTTTGATTTTGGTAAGGAAGTCATTATATATTTTATCAGAATCAAGGTTAGCCAAGCCGATATTCTGTCTCTCCGAGCGGCCTTTACGAAGGGTGACCGCGCCGTTTGAGGCCTCGACGAAGAACAGTTTCCGTTGTCCACTCATTCCGCTGCCGGAAGGTTTGATAATCACGGGCAAGGGCTTATTGTCCGGTTTCTTGTTGCGAAGCGCCAATTGCTGCTTGAGCTCCGCGATCTCTTTCTGGATCGGCGGCATTTGGCTGACTAAAGATTTTATTTGTAGCACAAGATCCTCGACCTGTTTCTGAATCTTTGCCGCCTCGGCTTTATTGGAGGTGGCTTCCTCCCCTGAAAGATCAAGGCGCTTACGCAACTCTGTTAGACGCGTTTGCTTTTTATCAGCATCAGCTTGCTGAGATTCCAGTTTAGATTTTTTTAATTCTAATTCCATGATCTGCAAATCCAGCGATTTTAGTTCCTTGGATAGAGCAACAAATTTTTGTGCGCGAGCCACTTCCTCAGGAGTGCGACCCTGGGTTTGCCGAGTATTTGCTACGCAAAGCACAACGATGATAAGAACGAGAATGCCTATTAACGAACATAAGATATCCAAAAAGGGGATTAACATCACCTCTTCATGGTTTCCCTTGCGTCGTTTAGCCATGGCAGGAGGGTAAAAAATGTTAAAAAACAGGCTTACTCACTATCCTTTTTGGACCACAGCCAGCTACGTCGGACTTGTTTAATGACAATCTGTTTCCCATCGAGGCTTGAAAGCACATAATTCAACTCCTTGATACCAGATTCCAAGCCACCGATATATTTCGCGACATTTTCCATTGATTCTTTGACTGCCTTATCAGACTCGTCCCGCATGGCCGAGGTCTTGGTGACAAATTCCTCGGTCACGGTATTCTGGAAGGCTGACATTTTTTGATCGAGATTGGTCGCGTAATCAACCATCCGCGTCGAAAGCTCGTTAAGATCGGTCAGCAACTCATGATGGGCGTTTGCCAATTGCTTGACTACGGTATCGGCAATCGCTGCCGCATCTCCATTTCCAGCGCCAACACCATCATTGAGTCGCGGCAGCAGCACCTCGTTGCAGAATGCGTCAATCTGATTGAGATTGTCGTCTTCCATTTTCGATAGTGAGTTGATCGGGAAATTCAATGTCATCGCGAGAACCAGACCGAGCAGTGTGGCGTCAAACGCCGTCCCCAGACCGCTCGTTACGTTGTTAATAGCGGCAACGATTTTCGTCACGTCCTCGACATTCGCAAAATTCATACCGCCGATGGCCTGAGACAGACCGATGACGGTGCCGATGAAACCCAGCAGAGGAATTGCCCACAGGAATGCACGGGTCAGCGTATAACTGCCGCCGATACGAGCGCTATCGATATCGGACTGGCTGGCCATCATTTCGCGAACATCCGAAGCGGATTGGCGGATTTCGAAAAGCTCAAGAGCCTTGCGGATCCGGTTCACCATCAAACTATCTCTAAGCTTATATGGCAGCTTGTAAACGTGATCGATGAAATGGGCTACATTGGAGATGTTGATTTCCTTACCTAGTGACATCGGAAGCACATCGAGCAGCAAGGCAGTTTTCTGATGTCTGAGTTTATGAAATTTGAGATAGAGGATGGATATCGCCCACGAGAAGAACAGCGTGTTGAGTATGCTGACGAGGAAGTGTTTGTAAAAAAGGGATGCCACATACTCCATCGAGCTGTAGTCGGCATTTGATTTATCCATCGGAGGATTGAATGGCAGTAGGATCAGATACCAAACGGTCAGCAATCCAACGCCGATTCCTAGGCTGACGAGCATGTTCGGATTTGTTGGATCCGTTTCTCTCCAGACTTGGCGGGACGTAGCTTGATTAGCAGCCCCTGGTTTGGTTAAACTTGATTCCGGCATGTTCGCAGGGATCTGTATGCGAGTGCCACACGCAGGACAATTCGCCACTTGACCAGCCTGATCAGGTTCGGCCTTTAACTGCATCTGACAACTTGGACAGCGGAATTCCATATATTTAATAGGTTAAGAAGAGCGTTATGAGATTCATTACGAAACAGGTATGGTGCAACCCTTAATACTAAGAATTTGCTACTGCGGAGGTGCTAAAAGCTCAAGTTCGTGAATACTCCAGAATTTATTGGGCTTGGTGCCAAGTTGCGTAATGCGCAGATGAGTGAGGGTGGTATCAGCAAAAGAGATGGCCGTGAGTTCCGTGTCGCCCGCGCCTTTGCTGAGAGAAGTCCAGGTTTTGCCATCGCTGCTAGCTTGGACTTCATATTGTTGCGGACCATCGGTGGGTGACGCAACATTGTGAAGTTCTACCCCGCAGAGCTTCGTCGCTTTGGGTAACTCGATCTGAATCCACATATTCGGCACTTGCGGAGTATTGCTGTCCCAACGAGAGGCTGGATCGTTATCGATCATTTTCGTCAATACGTCCGGGTTATGACTGCTGGTCAATTTCCAAGACTTACGATCCGTGATGCGCTGTGGGGTGAGGGCGCGTAGTTCCTCGATGGTCCAGGGCTTGGTGCGTGCCGATAAATCCTTACGGAGATTCTTAACCGCTTCAACATCAACAAAGGCACCACTATTTCCATAAGCATTGCGAAGATAACTGCTGATATCAGCAATCCATTGATCGCTATTGGTGTTTTGAGGAATCATCATCGACTCGTAGGTTTTTCCATTAATGGGTCCTTCGAGTCCATTCAAGAGCACGCGCACTATCGAATCGCATTGTTTAACTGTTAGAGATCCGGCAAGTGGCGGAGCCAAAGTGACATCTTTCATTCCGGGAATCGGCGCACCCTTGGCATCGGCACCGTGGCAGGCGAAACAGACTTCCTGATAGATTTTCATGCCGCGTTCAAATTGCTGGCGTTGTTGCGGTGAAAAACGTTTGTCGATTTTAGGAGCTGCATCACCCGAGAGTCCCGGACCAATTTCGCGCAACCCCGCGTGAGGAGAGCTCACGATATGCTGTGTGACTTGTTGCTTCCATTCGGGAAATTTGTGCAACTTCGCGGTCAGCGCAGATTGCAAGGCGACATATGGATTTTCATCCGTTGCTGCCGTCTGAATATCGGCAATAAGGGATTGATCGCCAGCTTTGATCAATGACTCGCAGGCACGGATGGCTTGCGCACGCATGATGGGATCTGCGTCTTTCATTGCTTCACGCGCTAGCGCTGGAGTCAATGCACCCAAGCCTTCCAGTGTCCACAGCGCATGGAGGCGAGCGAGCGGTTCGGAGCGTTGATGCAGCATTTCCGTGAGTGCGGGCACAACTGATTTATCGCCTTTGACAATCAGCAAGCGCTGGGCGGTATCGCGCCACCAACCATTCGGATGGGCGAGATGCTTCACCCACTGCGCGGGCGTCTCGTCTAACATTTTGGGTTGCGGGCCCGGCTTAAAATCCTTGTGCACCAGACGCCAAACGCGGCCGTGGCCGATGACATTTTGAAAGCCGTATTGTTTGACCACATTGCGCAAGTAAGAGCCGTCTTTGACCCAATTTCCTTCCTGGATGATGCCGCGATACATATCAACGATGTAGAGGCAACCATCAGGGCCCGTGGTCATATGGAGCGGACGAAAGCAGAGATCGCTAGAACGAAGAAATTCCGATTGCGGATGAGCGTTGCTCAATACCGTCATGCCTGCGTTATCGGAAACGATGGCACGGCGAATCAAGCGTCCAACTGGCTCCGGCAAAAACACGTTACCAATGAGTTCCTTAGGTAACCGGTCGCCGCGAAATACCGTCTGTCCGCCACAGCCGGTGAAATGATTCAAGGTGCCATCGTCACGAGACTTTTTTGGGCCGCCTTGATAGTCGCGGGCACCCACCAGTGGCCAGGTGACATCGAAGTCTTTTTCTTTTTGCGTACCAGGATTGATCGATCCGTAGACTGTCGATATTTGATAGCTGTGCAGGCCTTTTTCACCACCTGCATTACTCCACCACATCTTGCCGTAGTTATCCTGAGCGAGCCCCCATTGCCCACTGTTAGGAAAAGTGGGCTCTTGCAAGGCTGGGCCACTCTCGCCATTCCAGCGCAGGCGATAGCTGTTGTAGGTGGTGTAAATCCAGTTATCGAGTCCCCATACCAAGCCGCTTGGTTGGTGCTCCATATTGCCACCGCGTGGTCCACCTTTGAACCAAATTTTATTATCATCAGCGACACCATCGCGATTTTTGTCACTGTAAATCGTGAGGTCGGACGTATTGGTAATTCCTAATAAAATCCGATCGTCGAGCGGCAGAATCATGCGCGGCAGCAGAACGTCTTTGAGATAGGTTGAATGCTGGTCAAAGTTGCCATCACCTTTGGTGCTGACATGCTTGCTGACCACGCTGCCAGGCGTGAGACCATCAGCACCATCGATGTTTTGCATGTAAGTCCGCATTTCCGCTACATACATTGCACCGTTCGGATCGAAGGAGATTGTGACGGGTTCCTTGATTTGCGGTTCGCTAAGAACCAACTCCAACGAATACCCATCTGGCAATTCCACCGTTTTCAAAAACTCCGCTGGGCTGACAGCCACAACCTGAGGCTGCGGTGAAAAATCATTCGCTGGCGGCACTGCCATGAGTGGAAGCATAAGCAAGGCAGCGAGTATATGAGTGGTGATAAATCGGTACATGGAATGTTGATCTGGTTATAACGGATTTTTATTACAGTGAACCAGTGATTAAAATATCTAAAACTGCAATGGAAGTCCGTGAAATGACTTCGGTCAAAAAAACGTTACGTTATTCTGGCTTTTACATCGATCCTGCCACCGATAGGAATAGGTTCTAGTCCTTAATAATAAAAGAAAGCGTCAGTGACTCACTCACCACCCGCCAACGTAAATCAACAACCATGAATCATTACCTCATCAAGCGTAGAGCCTTTGCTTTGTCCTCGATCGCGATCACCGCGATCGTCCTTTCTGGCCTACCTCTGCCAGTCATCGCTCAAGACGCGTTACCAAAAACCGCCGAGACTTTCGAGATCGATGGAACAAAAGCCTACCTGTATGCTGCGCCGGAGCCTGCAAAGGGAAAACCTTGGCTGTGGTATGCACCAACCATCGGGAGTTTAAATCCCGCTGAGCGGAAAGCTTATTTTGAAGCGTTTGCAAAGGCAGGCATCAGCATCGCGGGCTTCGATCTCGGTGAAGTTCGCGGTTCGCCGGCCAGCACCGCCAAGTTCACTCTGTTTTACGATGCAATGGTGAAACGCGGATTCTCCCCAAAACCTATCCTGCTTGGCCAAAGCCGAGGCGGTATGATGACCCTCGCGTGGGCGTTTCGGAATCCAGACAAAGTGCAGGCTTGGGTTGGTATTTATCCCGTGTGCAATCTCGCGAGCTGGTCGTTGAAAAGCTCGAAGGCGCAAACACTCGCCGATTTCTCGATGACCGAACCCGAACTCGTCGCCAAGCTTACTGAATTCAATCCCATCGACAATTTGCAAGGCCTACTGGCGAACAAAGTGCCCATGTTCGCAGTGCATGGCGACGTTGATCAATTGGTGCCTTATGATCTGAATACAAAACTCCTCAAAGAACGGTACGAGGCCGGTGGTGGCTCGATTGAAGTCAAAATAATTCCCGGCAAAGGCCATCAGGTCGATCCTGGATTCTTCGCGTGTCAGGAGTTGATCAACTTCGTTCTCAAACAAGTCAAATAGATGATCTAACAGCGAAAGCTTGGAATTTGCCTTTCAAGCTCTCTAACCACCGTGGAGTAAATTCTACGCTGGCTTCTTAAAGCACTCGTATGTTTTCTTGAACGGCCATAGCAGAACCGCAATGAGCGAGCCGGCGAAGATCGCATAAATCTTGACCGGCACCATCGCGATCCGAATGCACGGATCAAAGACTTTTTGCACTGAAGACTTACGGTCATAGAGAAAGGACAACGTCATGATGATGACGATCCCTATGAATTTCTGGAAGGCAGTGATGTGGACATCCGTGTGGAAGAAATATTCCGCAGACATTTCAGTTAGAAGAATCATCCCAACGTAGCCAATGAGCAGGAACGCCGTGTGCTCGAGAATTGGAAATTTCTCCACCAATTTTAGGCTGAGCGACGCGAACATCCACAACGTCAGCATGCCGAGCACCACCCCGAGGCATACGATACGAATGTCCGGACTCATCGCCACAGCGGCGACGACGTTGTCCACACTCAAACTAAGATCCATCAGTTGGATGGAAATCACGGTGGGCCAGAAGGTAAAAATCCGCAGTGCTTTAGTATCCGGATTTCCATCGTGCTCGTTGGCATAGTCGCGGAAATGATCGGCCATCAAGTGAATCAGGTAGAAAGCTCCGATGAATTTCACCCATTCGTTGTCCATGATGAAACCCACGAAAAACAAAGCC
>CAMCYT010000051.1 GCA_945885485.1 Prosthecobacter debontii | reverse complement strand
GGCACTCGCCACGCAAAGCAAGATCCCGCTGCTCGTGCCATACATCGCCCGCCGCGCCATCGCTGCCAAACAGCTCGAACCCGTGGCCGCCGCACTGCTGAGTAACACCGATCTCGCCCTGCGTCTCCAGCTTTTAGAAGGCGTGCGTGATGGGCTCAAATCACTGGGCCGCAATGGGGTCACGAAGCCGAAAAACTGGGACGAAGCCTTTGCCGCGCTTGACGCAACCAAAGATGCCAAGCTCGCCGACTTGACCGCACAAATTGGTCAGCTGTTTGGCGATGCCAAAGCCGCAGATGCGCAGCTTGCCGTGCTCAAGGACACCGCGGCACCCCTTGAGCGTCGCCGACAAATCCTAACCGCCTTTGCCCGCGATGCGTATGCTGCCGCTCTCCCGGTGGTGATGCCGCTGCTCGATGAACCCGCCATCCGCCGCGATGCCATCCGCGCACTGGCTTCGTTCGATGCTCCGCAGGTCGCGCCGACATTGATCAAACGCTACGCTACGCTCTCCGCTGCCGAGAAAGCCGAGGTTGTGCTCACGCTCTCCACACGCCGCAGCAACGCGAGCGCCTTGGTCGCTGCGTTGAAAAATAACACCATTCCAAAGACCGATGTCACCGCCTCTGATGCCCGCCAACTCTACCGCGTGCTCGGGCCATCGTTCGTCGAGTTTTGGGGTCCCATCACTCAGCTCGCTAGCGACAAGCAGGCCGAGATGGCGAAGTATAAAGCCATGCTAACCGATGCCGAAATTGCCAAAGCCGACACAGGTAAGGGCCGCGCCATCTATGAGCGCACCTGCATGGCCTGCCACAAACTCTACGGCGCAGGCGGCATCATCGGCCCCGAGCTTACCGGCTCAAATCGCGCCGACCTCGACTACATCCTCTCGCAGATTCTCAACCCCAGCGAGGTCATGCAAGAGAGTTATCAACTCGTGATCGTCACCACTCGCGATGGCCGCACCCTCTCTGGCACGGTCGTCGCTGAAGACAACCAACAGCTCACGCTCCGCCTTGTGGGGCAGGACAGCATCGTCACCAAATCCGAGATCCTTTCCCGCGAGAAATCTCCGGTTTCGATGATGCCTGAGGGCTTGCTCAAAACCCTCAAGGATGACGAAGTCCGCGACCTCATCGCCTACCTCCGCACCCCCGCGCAAGTGCCTCTGCCCAAGAAGTGACACCACTAAACACCATCTTCTGGATCTAAAACATCACACTCGCAACCATGAAACATTCATTTCACACCTCTCTCCCCAAGCTCTCGATCATCTTTGGATTGGCGCTCTTTCAGTTCTCTGCACATGCCGCTGAGAAAAAGAACATCGTGCTCATTGCGGGAAAGCCGAGCCACGGCCCCGGAGCGCACGAACACAATGCGGGCGTCCTGTTGTTGGCGAAATGTCTCAGGGCAGGGGTGCCAGATTTGGTGGATGTGAAGGTGCATTTGAATGCGGAATGGCCTGTGGAAGCAGAGATTAAATCTGCTGACACGATTTTGATCTATGCGGATGGGTTTACCATGCATCCGGCATTGCAGGGGGATCACCTTCAGCAGCTCTCTGCGGAAATGAAGCGTGGCTGTGGTTTTATGGCGTTGCATTGGGCAACCGAGGTTCCCAAGGACAAGGGCGAGGCTGAGTTCTTGGATTGGATGGGGGGATACTGCGAACCGGGTTGGAGTGTGAATCCACACTGGCAGGCGGACTTCACGAAGTTACCCAAGCATCCGATCACCAGCGGCGTGCAATCCTTTTCAACGAACGACGAGTGGTATTTCCACATGCGTTTCCGCGAGGGCATGGCGTCGGTGACGCCGATCTTATCCGCAGTGCCACCGGACTCCACCATGAGTCGTCCTGATGGAGAGCGCTCGGGAAATCCCGATGTCCGAAAGGATGTGGCGAACAAGGTCCCGCAACACGTCGCGTGGGCAGCGGAGCGGGCTGGCGGAGGTCGCGGCTTTGGCTTCACCGGCGGCCATTTTCACAAGGGCTGGGCAAACAACGATCAACGAAAGCTGGTGCTCAACGCGATCCTCTGGACCGCGAAAGCGGCTGTTCCCGCCAATGGCGTGGAGTCCGTTGTCACCGAGGAAGATTTGAAACAGAACCTTGACCCAAAACCCGCTCCAAAAGCCAAGGTGCCGCTGCCAAAGCAGTAATAACTCACGGAATGAAACACCCATGACCAAGGGGCAGGCCTTCAGTCATGTGCACTTACAAAGATATCCGGCCCTGCCTCCGAAAGGGGTGATATCCTTCCCTCTCGGCCATGGAAAAATGGAACATTCGGGTATCTTACGAGACACGCCTCGCATTGCTCAGGTTGTCGAGGAACGTCATGGGTGAAACGACCCATTTCCCCGCCCTCCGGTCCTCACATGAGCTTTATCAACGGCCTTCGCCTTAAAAGCAATTTCCTAACAATAAGCGTCTATCGAACCCAGACTCCCTCAAGTTCTCAAACAAATGACTAATTCCGCCGTAGCAAAAACAAGTATCTCGCTTTTATTCCTTTTGAGTGCAGGCCATATCTCTGCCGACACTAAAGCTATCAAGATAGCTCCAGCCGTGCAGACAGAAGCCGTCGCCCATGATGCCGACGATCCCGCGATCTGGATCAATCCGGCGGATGCATCCAAGAGCCTGATCATCGGGACTGATAAGGGCAAAGATGCAGCAAAGGGGGGCATTTATGTTTTCGATCTCGATGGGAAGACCCGTCAGAAGATACTCAATCTTGACAGGCCTAACAACGTGGATGTCGAGTATGGCCTGAAGATCAACGGTGAAGAGACAGATATTGCCGTCGCCACCGAACGCAACAAGAAGCGCTTGGTGATCTTCAAGATCGACAAGAAGCAGGGAACACTTTCCGATATCACCGGTGATGACACCTCCGTTTTCAGAGGCGAAACAGGGCGAGCTTCCGAGCCGATGGGAATTGCATTATACAAGCGGCCAGCGGATGGATCGGTTTATGCCTTCGTCAGTAGAAAGACCGGGCCCAAAAGCGGATATCTCGGTCAGTATCGTCTGGCGCCGGCAGCGAATGGCAAGGTCAACCTGGAAATGGTGCGCGTGCTGGGAAGCTGGAGCGGCGTAGGCGAGATCGAGTCCATAGCCGTCGATGATAAAGCCAGCTTGGTGGTCTACAGCGACGAAGGGTTTGGGTATCGAGTATGGAAGGCCGATCCCGACGCACCCGGAGCTGACAAGGAAGTAAATGTGTTCGGGAAGGCGGGGTGGAGAGGTGATAGGGAAGGCGTCGGTTTCTATCCGCTGGGCGGAAAGACCCTATCCGTCTGCACCGATCAGATCATCGGCGGGAGTAAGTATTACATCTTTGAAAATGCCGAAAAGAGCGCGGACTCTCCCATTGCCGTAATGGAAACCACCGCGGATGAAACGGACGGTATCGAGGTCACAGAAAAGCCACTAGGCCCCAAATTCCCAAATGGCTTGCTGGTTGTCATGAATAGCTCGGGCCGCAACTTCTGGCTATTCGCTTTCCCCTCCGAATCCCTGTAGTTAGATCGCCTCTCTGGGGTCATTTTCCGCAATGACAAAACCCCCTTTTTTTTTCTTCCCAGACCGGCTCTCCAATGTATTCTCCGCCTCAGGTGAAAAAGCAAATTCCCAGCATTAACAACTAATAATGAAACCTCATATTCGACATTCATTTTATTTTTGGCAACGCTTATGCCTTTTGCTGGTCACTGCCGCTTTCATTGGATCGACAGGTCAGCTAGCGGCAGCCGTAGGTCGAAAGCTCCTGGAAATGGAACTCTCCACGGATCAGCGGTCCGCGAAAGTCAAAGTCCCGAAGGGGGTTGCGAATGTGACGATCCAAATGTTTGATAGTCAGGGGGGCTGGAGCAAGGTCATCCAAGCGAAAGCCACCGCAGGTGTGATGAACTTCAAACTGCCCACCATCGGCGCCAAGCGTCCGGCCATTGCTAGAAACATCCGTTGGCGGGCACTGGGTCTGTATGACTTAGCGAACGCGTCGCGTGATAAATTTCCGGCGAGTTTTTACACGGGAGAGCATAAATTCGGATCAGTCAAAATGGCACCCAGCTCCGGATTCAACCGATCAGGTGGACTCATCGCCAGTCCTATTATGGCAATGAGTGATGCGAAGGGCAGTCTTTTAACCAGCATCCCGGAGGAAGCGGATATTTGGAAAATCGATGGAAATACCGTTTATTTTTTCAACCAGCTTCGTGGCCTGCAAGTGCTCGATCTGACGAATCCTGCAGATCCCCATCTTACCGCTTCACTGCGACTGCCAGCTGTCGGGCAAGATCTTTATTTACTTCCTGGTTCCGCAGGAGATGCACGCACCGTCGTTCTCCTCACCGAAGGTTGGTCGAATAGTGGAGGGCAATGGACTCGAATCAATATGGTGAAAGTCAGCGGCGGAACAGCCGAAATCACTTACACTCAGGATGTTCCCGGCAGCATGTCCGATAGTCGCATGGTGGGTAACCGCCTGATACTTGCCACCACGGAGTGGAACTACTCGGATGCCGCTTCTACGAATAGCTGGAGCGCGAGAAGTCGGCTTTCCGAATGGTTGCTGGATCTTAGCACAGCTCCAGTTGCAGCAGGTGAGACCATGATCGAGGGCTACAACCCATTGATTGCCTCGGGTCCTGACTGGCTCGCGCTGGCGGTTTATCCGACGGGCAATTGGAGTGTTTCCGACGTCTCGGTCTTCGCAATTCGCCCGAGCGGCTTGGTTTCGATGGGACCGCCCACTCGCACCGAAGGTCGTATCACCAGTAAATTCGGCATGCAGTGGAGCGCAGACGTGCTAACCACCATTTCTGAAAAGAACAACAATACGACAAGCTGGTCCCCCATCACCGTTCTTGAAAACTTCCACGCCCTCTCGCCAGGTGTCGCTCCTTCTACCTCTGCCGACACCCGTCTCGGACGTCTCGAACTGGCCAATGGCGAAAGCCTGTTCGCCACCCGCTTCGCGGGTGATAAGGCTTACATCGTCACTTTCCTGCGAACCGACCCACTGTGGGTGGTGAATCTTGCCGATCCGAAAAATCCCGTAGTCGCCGGCCATATCGAAGTCCCCGGCTGGTCCACTCATTTGCAGCCTATCGGTGATTTACTGTTCTCCATCGGCTGGGAATCAAACACCGTCGCCGCATCGCTTTTCGACGTCGCAGATCCGGCGAATCCAACACTCCTCCGCCGCATCAACTTAGGTGCTCCGGGTTCTTACAGCGAGGCTCTGTGGGATGAAAAAGCGCTGAAAGTCCTGCCCGATGCGGGTCTAGCCTTGGTTCCTCTAACGTCCTATAACCAGGAAACCGGCGATTCGAACTCGACGGTGCGCTTGTTGGACATCGATCTGGTAGCCCGCGATTTACGACTGCGCGGAGAAATTTCCCACGACTTCGATGCTCGCCGTGCAGGCCTCATCGGAAATACCGTGGTTTCCATTTCCCAACGAGTGCTGGTTTATGCCGACATCACGGACCGCGATGCTCCGGCGATATTGTCCGAAGTTTCGCTGGCTTGGCCAGTGGATCGTGTGCTGATAGCGAATGACTACATGTTCCAGATCGAGGACGGGCGTTTGTTTCGTGGCGGCAAGGCAACCCTCCGGGTCTCTCCTGCAAATGCGAGCGAGTCGATTCTCGCGGAAATCGATCTGGGAGACGGCATGGTGAAGTCAGCGGACTACCGCGATGGCAAACTCTACATTCTGCGCCAATCCGAGTCCGGGCAATCCTTCTATTTCAGGAGTCCACTTTTCGGTGACTCCGGAGAAAATAAAATCACCCTCGACATCTACGATGCCTCGGCAGCTCCCGCACTGACCTTGCTGGGTTCCTGCTCTTTGAATCCTGGTTCCGGCGCACAGATTTCAGGCGATGGCTTGCTCTGGCCCAAGCCGAACCGCCCCGCTCTGGTGCTGGATCACCGCTATTCCTATTGGTACCGCTGGGGTGGCCCTATCATGATGAGCTCGGTCAAGACCCTTGCTAAAGCCGCCACTCCATCGACGTCGAAAATGGCAAAGATCGCGTATCCTCTTCCGTATGAGACTGCTGAAAAAAGCCCGCAACTGATCCTTTTCGATACCTCAAACTCAGAAGCGCCCGAGGTCAGCCAACCGGTCCCCCTCGGACCTCCAGGAACGACCCTCACCGTTGCGAAAGCGGCTGCCGACGGACGGATCGTGTTAGGCGTCTCCGAGTGGAAGAACCGGACCAGTGACACCTTGCTGGAGTATGGCCAAGCATTCCAATTCGCAAAAGTGATCGAAGTCCTGTCCTCCGGGACTCCCATCTTGCGGACTCCTATCAGCTTGCCCGGGGAACTCTTCGCCATCGCCGAGCTCGATGCCGCCGGCTTCTTGGCCTTCACTCGGACTTTTATCGAAGATCAATCCACCACTCTGCAAGTCAGTGCCAGCGATGGCGTCGATGCCTTCCTCCTCGACAGCCTCAATGTGCCCGCCTACTCGGTGGTCGCTGCCGGTGGTCGCCGTCTTTACATCGCTAAAGAAAACGGAGTCGAGCGTCATGTCCTCAGTGCGGATGGAACTTTTGTCACCGAGTCCAAGCTGGAATTGGGGTGGATGCCTTACTCACTTCGTTGGTTGGATGGCACCTTGGTCGGGAGCAATTGGAGAAACCTCTTTGCAGCGGATGCCGAAAGTAACACCGCTGAGCAGTGGAATTTTCAATCCTGGTATCTCGCAACCGACCGGATTACCCTAGCTGCCGACGGAGATCTGCTGGTCCCCTTCGGTGACTACGGAGCCGAGCGCCTGCAGCGCTGACAATCACGGCGCGGCGAGTCCCTTTTCCCTTCCTAGACCGGCCCTCCAATGTATTCTCGGCCCTAGGTTAAAAAGCAAATTCCTAGCGTTTCGATCTGTCCATCCAAGGTATATTTAGATAAGTCAGCCCTCGTAGAATTCAGCTTGCCTCGCGCGGCACTCGCGACTTTATTCCATGAATTATGCATTTTGCCTTCCAGTTTACCGCCGTGTGTTTACTGGGCTTTCAGATTGCTTCCGCGCAGACCGAGGTGCGGAGTTTGATCTATTCTGGAAACTATCAGAACGGGGCCTTTGATAGCCTGACTTTCGTTAATCCGGTCGTCGGCTGGGATCTGTTCTTCAACAGCGGCTTCAGGGGAGGCAGCACGGTGATCGGAAATATCGAGGCGGGGTATGTGTGGAGCGGTCACGAGGCTTTTATCCGGGAGCCGGGAGCATTGAACGGAATCACCAACTTCGATAGCACCGCGCCGGGTGCTTTGGACCAACTGGATTTCCATGCGACAATGGTTGGTCACGTTCTCGTAGGCAGCGGTTATACTCCCGACAACGGCGGTGCCTTCACTTATGTCGGCCTAGGCATGGCTCCGGAGGCTGCGTTGATTTCCGGAGCGGTTGCCGTGGGCTTTTCCGACACGGAGGTGGGATCTTTTAGCACGACCCAAGAGTCGGTGGTGAGTGTTTACCGGGCGTTTTTCCAGGGCGATGGCGTTGCAAAGCCGGATGTCATCAACAGCAGTTGGGGCGGCGGTGATCCGAGCGCCTCTTCAGCGGAGTCTCTGGCGATCGATGCCCTCGCCCGCCAGAACTCCACCGTGGCTTTTGTTGTTTCCGCCGGAAATGGTGGCACCGAGGTGGTGAGTGCCCCCGCCTCCGGCTTCAATAATATCTCCGTGGGATCTCTGGGTGGAACGGATTTCCTCCAGCCATCGGAGTTTTCATCGCGCGGGGTTGCGGATTTTTTCAATCCGGTTTCGGGAGAAACCCTGACCGGGGTCCGGTCGGCAGTGGATATTGCTGCGCCGGGAGAACGGATGTTTCTTGCTGCCTACCTGGGCAATCAGGGCGGCATTGCAGCATCGATTCCGGACATCGTTGAGCAACCTTCACCGACCGACCAATATTTCCTCAATATGGACGGCACCAGCTTTGCCGCGCCAATTGTTGCGGGTGGAGTAGCTCTGCTCAAGGATGCCGCAAACACGCTCCTGGTGGGAAACCTAGAGGCCATGGACACCCGGGTGATCAAGTCTGTGATGATGGCGGGTTCACGGGCAACCGCCGGATGGGACAACGGCCAGAATGCTACGAACGAGACCACACAGGCCTTAGACGCTCGGTCTGGAGCAGGTGCTTTGGATTTGGTGGCGGCGGCCGATGTCTTTTACTTTGGCACTACCGGCGATCCAGCAACGGGGATTAAAGCCATGGGTTGGGACTCTTCGACCGTCAATCTTGGTGCCAACTTTGAGTATGTGTTTGCCTCGGGGTTCAGCAAATCGATGGCGGTCACCGTGGCCTTGAACTGGTTTTCCGTCAGGGATTTCGATGCCAACACGGGGAATGGCAGCGATGTGGCATTCTCAAATCTTGATCTGGAGGTCTGGTCTGTTGATAGCAGCGGGCAGTTTCTCGCAAGGGTCGGCGAGTCCAACTCCATTTACAATAACACGGAGTTTCTGAGGATCGACTCTCTGGATGCCGGGCGCTATGGATTCCGCGTTCTTTTTGACAGCAAAGTGTTCGACATGACCAACGCGGTTACCGAGGAGACTTTCGGTTTGGCATGGCGGGCCGTGCCTATCCCGGAACCCGCTTCTGCCATGCTCGCGGCTCTCGGGGGATTGTGGATTTTGCTGCGCAGGCGGCGCACCGCGTGATTTGCGGTTACTCAACAAACGACCTCGATAGGGCTGGAGGGGATGCTAACTGATTTCCCCTGGTGGAATTACTCCTCCAGCTTGCTCTTGTCGAGTAGGGTGGGAACAAACCCATTTTCTACTTCCCAGCCCGGCTCTCCAATGTATTCTCCGCCCCGAAATGAAAAAGCAAATTTCTAGCGTTCTGACCCAGAGCATGCGCGACCTGCGTCAAGAACTGGAAACACACCCTGTCTTCTCCGAAATAGCCCATATGGAGGCCCTGCGCACGTTCATGCAGGTGCATGTGTTTGCGGTCTGGGATTTCATGTCCCTTGCCAAGCGTTTGCAACGCGATCTCACATGCGTCGAGCTGCCTTGGATGCCGCCGATCGATCCGGCTGCAGCTCGTTTGATCAACGATATCGTACTGGCCGAGGAGAGCGACGTCGATGCCGACGGTCATCCTGCCAGCCATCTTGACCTATACCTCAAGGCGATGCGTGATGTCGGTGCATCGACTGCGCAGTTTGATAATTTCATGCGCGAGCTCCGCGCCGGGGCCGGGTTGTCAAAGGCACTCGCCGTGGCGGAGGTGCCGAAGTTCATTCGCGACTTCGTTGAACACACCATCGATACCAGCCTCAACGGCAGCACTTTGGAAGTGATGGCGAGCTTCTTCTACGGCCGCGAAAACGTCATTCCCGACATGTTCCAGAGTCTGTTGGAGCATTGGGGTTTGGATGTCGAGCAGGCACCGGGCTTCGTATACTACCTGCGGCGGCACATCGAGCTGGATAGCGACACTCATGGCCCTGCGGCCCAGTTGCTTATCGAAAAAGCGCTGGCCCGCGATGAGAGCGGGTTACAGGGCACGCGCGAAGCAGCCCAAATGGCCCTGCAGGCGCGCCGAGCGCTGTTAGATGCCACGGCCGCGTTGTTGCGTGAGTGTCACGGTGAGGCCACCCCCTTTTCCCATTCCTAGACCGGCTCCCCAGTGTATTCTCCGCGCTAGGTGAAAAAGCAAATTCCTAGCATTCATCCTGCCGTTGCTAATCGCGGCAGGGTGTTCTACAAACTCCGGCATGACATGTCACCGCCGTTTATTTCTCCCATTAGTCATCCTGTCTGGTAGCTATGCGGGATTCACTCATGCGGAGGATTTTTCCTTTGATCAACTTTGTGGAAAGGCGCGTGCCGTGGCTGCTGCTCCTTATGCGCCATCCAAGTTGGTGCTCGACGATTTTTGGAAAAACCTGAACTACGATCAACACCGCGACATTCGTTTCAAGATGGATTCCGGGCTGTGGGCGAAGGAAAAACTGCCGTTTTCCATCGATTTCTTCCACCCCGGTTGGACAGCCAAGGAGATGGTAACAATCCATGAGGTCGCGGGCGGTAAGTTCACACCGCTTAAGTTCGATCTCAGCTTATTTGATTACGGAAAACAAAAGATTCCCGCTGGGACACTTCCGCCGCAGGGTTACGCTGGCTGGCGCGCGCGCTGTCACTTGAACACGCCGGACTACATGGACGAGTTCCTAGTGTTTCTCGGAGCTAGCTATTTGCGAGCCATCCCGGCCAACGCGCCTTACGGGCTTTCTGCGCGTGGGTTGTCGATCAACAGCGGGATTCCGGGCGTAGCCGAGGAGTTTCCGCACTTCACCGAGTTCCACTTAAAGCGTCCGGATAAGAATGCGAAATCGCTGACCGCATGGGCACTGTTAGACGGCAAAAGCGTGGCAGGTGCCTATCAATTCACTATCACTCCCGGCGTGGAAACCGTGATGGACATCGAAGCGGAAATCACCCTTCGGCGGCCCGTCCAACAACTCGGACTCGCGCCGTTTTCATCGATGTATTGGTTCGGCGAAGGCACCCACCCGAAGCCCTTGGATTTCCGGCCGGAAGTCCATGACAATGACGGCTTGCTGATGGAGTTGGGTAGCGGAAACCTGCATTATCGCCCGCTGGAACACACCGACCACCAATTCCGCCATTGTGTGTTCACGATGGAAAAACCGCGGTCATGGTCGTTGCTTCAACGCGACCGCAAGTTTTCCTCATACGAGGACAAGGAGGCGCGTTACCACGATCGCCCGAGCGTGCGCGTCGAGCCTCTTAAAGGTTTCAATCAGGGGAAACTCCATCTCATCGAGATGCCGACGATTGATGAGACGGGCGACAACGTGGTGCTCGTTTGGGAACCCCAGCCGACCCTTAAAGTCGGCGTGCCATTCCGCTTCCACTATCGTCTGCGGTGGATGCGGGATCCCTCGCCGTCTGGACTATTCGCGGTGCGCGCCACCCGCTCCGGCACTCCGGTGCAAAAACCCGAGCAGATTCTTATCGCAGTCGATTTTGCTAAACCCCTTCAGCCGCAAGCCAAGGTCGGCGATCCCAAGTGGGATGATATTTCCAGCATCAAACCCGTTGTCACCCTCAATCAAAAGGAAGCCAAGCTTCTTCACGTCGGCCTTGATGATATGAGCATGGCGAATGTGGATGATTTGCCTGCCGGGCTGGGCCGTAGCGACAAGCTCCACATGCCGCAGGTGCTGCGCGCGTTTTTTGTCATCGATCCCACAAAAGATCTCAACCAGATCGACATGACTTGCGAACTGCAAGACGCCAAAGGCAAAGCAATTTCGGAGCGCTGGGTGTATCTTTGGATGCGGCGGAACTGAGGCTTTCCGTGCATTAAAATGCGGTCAGGCCAAGGCCAGTTTGTGGATTATCCGATTTTATAAAAGGGACAGACTTGAATGGCACGTAATTAAGGCTGATTTCGCTGATTGGACATAGGGGAGCGCGGGCATCTTACCCGCTTCAAGGAGGGGACGTATCACCCTAAAGCGACCAATCAAGCGGGCGGGACGCCCGCGCTCCCTTTTACGCTGTACGATTACCATGATCGAAAATTCATTGATCCTCACAGGTGTCTGGCTTAATCACGAGCCATTCGAGACAGACTTTGTATAATTCTGTATGGAGTTTTACCTGTATTGGGAATGATCGGTTCTATTCTTGCTCTGCGCATACAATTAGCGCGGTCTTGAATGATCTTTCAGGAATTCCTCATGGACGAATGCGGAATTTTTCATTATCGATTCCTATATCATGAAATTGCTACTATCCCTCTTTCCCATCGTCTTGCTTGCAAGTTGTGCCACGAGTTCCATGACCACCTCGGAGCAAAGATTCAAAAAGGCTGATAAAGACGCGAGTGGTTCGGTTAGCCGCAAGGAGGCAGTCAACCTGTTGATAGCGGAAGCCCACAAAATGTATGATTCCGATAATAACGGTCAGGTGACCGAAGCGGAATACATCGCCTCTGGAGGTAAAACAGCGAACTTCCACAAGATTGATCAATCTGGAAGCGATGGCATCTCGCTAAAGGAAGCGCAGGCCAACTCGATGGTGTTCAATACCTTCGCGGTATCCTTTAACGAAGCCGACATCAACAAAGACGGCGAAGTCACCTTGGCGGAATACCAGAGCTACCTCACATTGCGCAATGCTGCTGTAAGATAAGAGTATCGACCGCTCTCGCCTTGGCCACCTGTTCCACAAACCATTCCTCCTATCCACCCAAAATCATGAAAAAAATCATTCGTTCTCTCGCTACCATCGCCCTCGGTACATTTGCCCTCTTTCTGAGTTGCTGTGCCACGGGTTCGCGCTCCGGCACTTCATTCTCATTTGATCCGCCGGCAAAGAAGGTAACTAATCCAGCTGCTGTGAAGGTTCATATCAGCACAGGTGCAGGAAAGATCTATGTCACGGAAGGAAACGAAGTTCTACTAGCCTCTCCCATCGGTGTAGGGACGAGCGCAAGTCCTACGCCGAAAGGTAACCATAGAATCGATTCAAAAACCCGCCATCGTCGCCGCCAAGGCAATCCTGGTGCGGGCTATCCCATGACCTACTGGATGTCATTCCACAGCGCCGCCTATGGGATGCACTGGGGATTTGTGAAGCCATATCCGTCCACTCATGGTTGTGTCCGCATGCCGCTCAATACAGCCCGCAAGGTGTTTGATATGACCCGGGTGGGAACCCCAGTGAACGTGGCCGCTTCCCAGCCATGGGACTCCACCGTCGGCGCATCTCTTCCGCGTTTGGATGACGGTCCGCTTCCTAATCCTCCTGATTCGTATCTGCAAAGCAGTAAGGTTTTTGCCGATCATGAAAAAGGTAAGATGTGGAATTTTAAGTGATCTTTAGAGCCCTTCAAGCGGTGATCGTCTTTTCGAGAAAGGTCTGAATCCGATTTTGGATCAGGGGCCATTTTGAGGTGCGCATGTCATTGTGCGTATCATGGCGCTTGCGAAGTCGTTGATAATAAAGATAAATTTTTAACCGTAACCACAGCCTGCCCTTTTCAATGATAATTCCGCATGAAACAACGAAGCTAGCAATCGTTTGTGCGGGAGGAGGTACTGGTTGCTCTTACTCTGGCGGAGCTCTCACCGCTCTCGCTAAGGAGCAGCGGCTATTGCAGCCAGACTACATGATCGCGGCATCAGGAAGCGCTGGATCGGCCATGTATTATCTTACCGGTCAATACGAATGTATTCAACGGACTTGGACAAAGCATATCTGTTCGCCTCGGTTCCTCTCGTTCAAGCGGATACGTAAGATGATGGACGTAGACTACCTTGTGGACACAATCATTGGAAAAATTGAACCATTGGATTTAGATAAACTCGCAAGCATCAAAACTCGTTATTTCATTGCTGTTAAAAATGTTGCTACGGGAAAAGGTCGTTATATTTCTTGTCGTGAAAAAATAAACATCCACGAAGTC
>CAMCYT010000050.1 GCA_945885485.1 Prosthecobacter debontii | reverse complement strand
CTTTCGTCCGCTTGCTAGGACAAGGCAAACCCGCCGATACCAAAATGGTCACCCGGACCAACTTTATCGATATCGGTTTCGAAGTCGATCCACGCACCAATCGTTTGATCCTCATGTCTGCCGAAGACAATCTCGGCAAAGGCGCGGGCGGACAAGCCGTGCAATCTTTCAACCTGATGCATGGCCTGCAGCCGACCACTGGGCTGGATAGTTGGTAAAAAGAATCATTCATCAAAAAATGAGCTTGCCCACCCATCCGAGCCTACTTAGTTTCCCGCCCTCCAAGGGCAGATGTCAGAGTGGTCGAATGAGCACGCTTGGAAAGCGTGTGTAGCAGCAATGTTACCGAGGGTTCGAATCCCTCTCTGTCCGCCATCACCCCAACCCCGTAAGCGGGGTTGGGGTGATGGCGTTTCAGGGGTGGGCCAAGAACCCCTTGAGCGCAGCGAAACAGGGTTTGACTGCAGATTTCGCCCTTGGCGAAAAATCATTTCTTACGCGCAGCGCAAACCGCAGGGACGTAGCGCAGCGGAGTCAATCCATCTCTGTCCGCTATTACTCCCGTGAATCGCAAACCGCAGGGACGGAGCGGAAAGTAGCGCAGCGGAGTCAACCGTCATCAGGCCAAATGCAATCGGGCCGTCAATCCGTAATGATCAGATGGGTAAACGCTATCTCCCCGTTGATTGAGAATCCCAACTTCCTTCACAAACCATTCGGAAGAAGTGAGGATATGATCCAGTGTGCGTAAGGGAAAGCCTCGCAGGTGGAAGGTGGCTCGATTTCCATGTGGTATCCGCTTCAACCCGCATGCGAGCACCTTCTTCACGCCCGGCCAATGAGCGGGACAATTGAAGTCGCCTGCCACGAGTTGCGGTAGATCGACTTGGCCGAACCTTTCAGCCAATAGTTCGGCCGCTCGTGACTGGGCGTAAGGATGAAGCTGCAAATGAAGATTCGAGACCCTGAAAGCACGCCCCGTAATCCGATCCCTGAGTTCGACCCAGCTACAAACACGCGGAAAGGCCTCACCCCAACCTTTGCTGGGCATTTCCGGAGTGGGACTCAACCAGAAAGTTCCACTGTTCCTTAACTCGAAACGTTCCCGATCAAAAAAAATCGGGCAATGTTCACCACCAGATTTCCCATCGTCCCGACCCAGGCCATAGAAATGATGTTGGGAAAAAAGGGATTGAAAAAAGTCGAGTTGCCGGGGAAGGACTTCCTGAAAACAGATGATGTCGAATCTCTCACTCTCTAAAATCCGCTGGAATGACTGACGCCGTTTGACCCACCCGCTTGCCAGAGGACTTTTCCCATCACGCAAAATATTCCAAGTGAGAAAGGAAAACGAGGCAGAGGATGGGTCGTTGGAATTGATGCTCGGCTTCATACCTTATTGAGCGGTAGTTATCATTCACTCAATATTCGTTAGAGGGAGAATTCTCGTAACATTCTCTATCCTGCTCCGTCCGGAATCGAGACATAAAATGAGGGTGAGACACCTGACCTTAAATAAATCAAAAATCAACAATCGTAAATCATCAATCGTCAATAAATAATGTTGTGGTGCGATCTGGTCATTCGGTTTGATTGACGATTGATGATTGTTGATATGTGATTTTTGAATGGAAAAATGGCTAATCACCAACTGCGATCTATTTGCTGAATTCCCGCAAGCGCTCCTCACCCGACTCGACCTTTTCCCGAATACCTTTCTGTTCCTCCAGCGCCTCGAGCATGAAACTTTGTTCGTAATCGGGATTTTCTTCCAGCTTCGCTCGCTCCATTTGAACGAAAGCCTCGATATTCTCGATATTTTGCCGACCCTCCTCAATCTCATTTTGGAGTGCGGTGATCCTCTCATCGGATACTTCCTCTTGTTCGGTCACCGTGGGATTGGCTTCGGAATCCACCGTGTCCGCTTGACGAGGATTTTCCCGGCACGCGGAAATCCAGAAACCTGACAATAACAGCAGCATACTAGCGGACACGCGGAGAAAGTTGGAAAACGATTTCATGGATGCCAGCATAGAAGCCAATCTGAAAAATGCAAAGATGGATCAATGAAATTGCCCGAGTGTATACCGGAGAGCCCCGACAAGTCGGGGCCGGCTTTTCCTCACCAGAACTGCCCTATTTAAAAATTCATCCTATTTTCATCAAGATTTCACACAGAGTTACCAAAGTCCCCTGCATGCCCACACCGAAAATCACCCGCCGCCGCCTGTTTACGCTTCTTGCCGGTTCCACTCTATGCGCAGGAGCCAGTCTGACGAATGCTTATTTGATCGAACCCGACTGGCTTTCGCTAACAGAGAATGAAATCCCTCTGCCCAATCTTCCCGCTTCCCTAGACGGCTTGCGCGTCGTCCACCTCGCCGATTTTCATTTCCGGCCCGATGATGACGATGTCCTTATCACCGAGATGGTCAAAAGAGTTAACGAACTCGACCCCGACCTCATCGTTCTCACCGGAGACTATATAACCAGCAACCCGGTCGTCATCCCACCCCTCCTCGGCCACCTCGCTAAACTCCGCGCCAAACACGGCGTCATCGCGATCATGGGCAATCACGACGGCTGGAAAATGGAGGGTCACGAACTCAAACGTTCATTCGAAAAAGTGGGCATCACTTTTCTTATCAACGAGAACACCCGGCTCAATATCCAAGGCGACACCTTGGCCATCGCCGGACTCGATTTCATTTGGCTCGGACATCCTGATGCCGACCGCGCCTTCCGAGGAATAGCCACCAAGACCCCTACACTCGCCCTCGTTCACGAACCTGATTATTTCGATTATCTCAACCGCGAAAAAAACTTCCTCATCCAACTATCCGGCCACACCCACGGTGGACAATGCCGTGTCCCCCTCATCGGCTACGCTCCTATAGAAGTCCGCTATGGTGAAAAATACATCTACGGTATCTACGACAGTAACCAAAGTGGCGACGCAAAAATACACGTCACCCGCGGCATCGGCACGACAGGCATCCGAGTCCGCTTCGCCTGCCGCCCAGAGATCGCACTGCTGACTCTCCGCTCAATCGCATAATTAGAAATGTTTAGTATGCCAATATGCCAAAGGTCTATTCCTTTGAATCACGCGGTTCCAGCGCCTGCAGCGCAGCTCGAATCATCACTTTTTCTCTCGCTCCTGGCATCTACGCAACTCCACTGGGACCGCGAGTCTGCGACTCGCCTCTTCATCCGTAGCATAAGCAAACACCGAGTATTGGAATTATCCTCCACCCCTCATCCGCATGCGGGTTGCAAACCCGCGCTCCCAGTGTCTTCTTGCGGCTTCTTATTCTCCACCAATCGCTTCCACAGCCGGTCATCCGGCTCGCGAAACTTGCTTTCCAGAATACAGATTTGTAGTGAGATTGCTCAATTCAGAAGTTAGATAAATGCGTAATCGAAGACGCTTACTGACAAGCCTCGCACTCGCCACCATTCATCATCGCATCGATGGAGCAAGCCATCTTCTGCTCAGCGTCGAATGTCTTAGCAGCTGCGTTGGTCGCAGCCGTCGCAGCAGTGGTCGTCGCCATGTGACCGCGTTGTTCTTTTTGGACATTGAGGGTGGATTTCTCGACGCCGGAGGCTTGCATGGAGCGGAGGTAGTAGGTGGTTTTGAGGCCTTTGTCCCATGCACGGCGATACATATGTGAGAGGGTTTTGAGGTCCGGAGTCGCGAGGAAGAGGTTGACCGATTGCGATTGGTCGATCCATTTCTGGCGGCGAGCTGCGGCATCGATGATGTATTCGTAGCCAACGCCGAAGACTGTTTTGTGTTTCTGTTTGAGAGCTTCCGGGATGTCGTCGATGTTCTCGAGTTCACCATCGAAGTATTTCAATTGATCCACCATTTCTGGGTTCCAGAGATTGGCTTTTTTGAGGTCACGAACGAGCTCGGTGTTGAGGATGGTGAAATCGCCGGAGAGGTTGGATTTCACGTAGAGGTTTTTGTAGTTCGGCTCGATGCACGGAGTGGTTCCCATGATGTTAGAGATCGTCGCTGTCGGAGCGATCGCGAGCACGTTGGAGTTACGCATGCCGTGTTTTTTGATTTTATCACGCACGACTGACCAATCCATTTTGCCACCGCGTGGGACATCGATCTTGCGACCGCGCTCGTCTTCGAGGAGATCGACCGTGTCTTGTGGGAGAAGTCCCCTGCTCCATTTGGAACCTTCGTAGGTGGAGTAGGTTCCAACTTCAGCAGCGAGGTCGGAAGAAGCGCTGTAAGCGTAGTAAGCGATGGCTTCCATCATCTCGTCATTGAACTCGACTGCGGCGTCGGATGCGAAGGAGAGGTTGCGTTTGTAGAGTGCGTTCTGGAGACCCATCACGCCAAGGCCGATGGGGCGGTGGCGGGAGTTTGCGGTTTTCGCAGCTTGGGTTGGGTAGAAGTTGATATCGATGACGTTATCGAGCGCACGGATCGCAACGGTGATGGTTTCCTTCAACATTTCGTGATCGAGAGCACCATCGCGATTAATGTGTGAATCGAGGATGACGGAACCGAGGTTACAAACAGCGGTTTCTTCGTCCGAGGTGTTGAGGGTGATCTCGGTGCAAAGGTTACTGGAATGGATGACACCGCAGTGATCTTGTGGGGAGCGGACGTTGCACGGGTCTTTGAAGGTGATCCATGGGTGGCCGGTTTCGAAGATCATTTTCAACATGCCTTTCCAAAGCTCGATGGCTGGGATCTGGCGGGACCAGATTTTGCCTTCGGCGGCCATGGTTTCGTATTGCACGTATTTTTCTTCAAAGGCTTTACCGTAGAGATCGTGGAGATCCGGGGTTTCGTTGGCGCGGAAGAGAGTCCAGTCTTGGCGATCTTCCATGCGTTTCATGAAGAGGTCAGGAACCCAGTTCGCGGTGTTCATGTCATGGCAGCGGCGACGGTCGTCACCGGTGTTTTTGCGGAGCTCGAGGAAGTCCTCGATGTCGTTGTGCCATGTCTCAAGGTAAGCACAGCCGGAGCCTTTGCGTTTGCCACCTTGGTTCACTGCCAGGAGCTGGTCGTTGTGAAGTTTGAGGAACGGGATGATGCCTTGGGATTCGCCGTTGGTGCCTTGGATGTAGCCACCCGTGCCGCGGACGGCGGTCCATGAACCACCGAGACCACCTGCCCACTTGGAGAGGTAAGCATTTTCCGCAATACCACGCTGCATGATGGACTCGATGGAGTCATCGACCTTGTAGAGGTAGCAGGAAGAGAGCTGGGAGTGGAGAGTGCCGGAGTTGAAAAGAGTCGGGGTGGAAGAGCAGAAACGACGACCTTTGTAGAGGTTGTAGAGACGGATCGCCCAGTCCTCGGCGTTGGTGGGCTCGGTTTTGAAGAGGCCCATGGCGACACGCATCCAGAAGAACTGAGGAGTCTCAATCCGCTGATGACGCTCAGCGGTCTTATCAACGATGAGGTAACGATCGTAGAGGGTTTGAATACCGAGGTAATCGAAGTCGAGGTCGGCCGTTGGGTCGAAGGCTTCGCAGAGTTTTTCGATATCGTATTTCTCAAGCAGATCAGGATGGATGCGTTTGATGGTAACGGCGTATTTGAGGTAAGACTTGAAGCCTTGTTTGTGAGCCTCTTTGAGTTTCTCAACCCCATCGGTGGAGATGTTCCAGTTGAGCACTTCCTCGTAGATGTAGGAGAGCAAGATACGCGCCGCGAACTTCGCGAAGTCGGCATCTTTTTCGATGAGGGTCTTGGAGTTGAGGATGATGGTTGCTTTGAGGTCTTTTGCGGAAATTTCCGAACCAATCGAGCGGCGGAGTTCGCGTTCGATGTCTGCTTCAGGAAGATTGAGGCTCAAGCCGATGGAAGCGAAAGCGATGCGCTTCTTAAGTTCCATGCCGTCCCAGAAGGAGGATTGGCCATCGTCGGTGGTGACGACGATCATCGAGTCCTGTGAGAGATCTTCGGTGGCTACGCTTTCTTGCTCACGGCGGAGAAGGTTGCGTTGGGCGCGATAGAGAATGTAATGCTCCGCTGCCTTGAACTGGCCTTGGCGCATGAGTTCTTCCTGGACCATGTCTTGGACGTCCTCGATGTGGACGAAAGATTGATCACCTCGGCGGATGCGCTCGGTCACTGCTTTCGCAATATCGATGGCTGGCTCTGGGTTTGCTTTGATCGTGAGGAAGGCTTTGCGAACCGCGATCTCGATTTTCGTTTCTGACCAAGGCACAACGTTTCCGTTACGACGGATCAAACGAACTGGAAGCGCGTGTGGACCGGAACCCATATCAACGTGGCCGGTCTTCTCAAGTGAGCGACGGAATGCCAAAGACTTCGCAACATCGTATGCTTCGTTTTCTAACAAGGCTTTTTCGATCAACAAATACAGATCTGATTCAGAAAGACGCAGACGACCCCCCGCCTCGAGCGTAGCAGTTAGAGAAATAGCAACGGCATGCGCGACTTGTGAAACGAAGTTACGGTTTACATCGGAGAAGATGGATTTCTCGTCCTCACTGCGAGCGATCAAAAGGTCAGCAAGTGAATCACCAATCGCATCTGCAACGTCTTCAAGAGAGAACTGGGTCTCTTTCTCACCACGAGTCACGATGATATCTGTGTATGGCTTACGCTTATCAACAGGAATAGTGCCGCGCCAGTCGTAAGGGCGGTCAGTTGATGCGAGCTCAAAGCGATCAGAGATGACTTGTTTGAGGATGTTGTCTTCGGCGAGGTTTAGGGAACGATACATATTCGGTTTTGCGTGCGGGGTTTTGGGTGGGTTGGGAAATGGTAGGGTCATTTTGATAAAATGACCGTTGTGTGGTTATCGATAAATCAATAGGTTTAGGTTGATCGGCGTTTCGTTTCATCGAAACGACCCTACCGAAGATTAGAGCTCGTCGTCGCTTACCGCAGTTAAGGCTGCGGCTTTTTGGTATTCGGTGACGCGGCCTTCGAAGAAGTTTTGCTCTTTCTTGATATCCATCATTTCGGCTAGCCATGGGAATGGGTTGGAAACGGATTCGTTGAGCGGAGCAAGGCCACAAGATGTTAGACGACGGTCTGCGATGTAATCGATGTAAGTTTCGAAATCCTCTGAGTTCAGACCGAGACCTGAGACCGGAAGGCAATCGCGGATGAATGCTTTTTCGAGACGAATACCCTCGGCCATGGTCTGGCGAAGATCTTCACGGAAATCCTCAGTCCAGATATCTGGATTTTCATCGATGAGATCCATCAACAAGTTGCGGAAGACTTCGATATGGTTCGACTCATCACGAAGGGTGTAACGGAACATCTGACCGATGCCTGGGAATTTGTTCTGGCGATACAATGAAAGGATCATTCCGAAGAGACCGTAGAACTGAGTACCCTCCATAATTTGTCCGAACATGAAAATGTTCTTAGCAAGAGCCTGCTTGTTTTCTGTGATGGTGAGATCAATATCACGGCGAAGTGCACGTGAGTTCGAGGTCACGAAGTTGTTTTTCGCGGTGATCGTCGGGACGTCCTCGAACATCGCTTCGCACTCGTGCGGGTTGATTCCGAGTGAGGAAATCATGTAAACGAGGCTGTCAGCATGGATGTTTTCCTCGTGAGCATGTCGGCCGAGAACCAGTTTCAGCTCAGGAGCGGTGACCACTTCGCGGACGACGTGCAGCACGTTGTCGCCGACGATGCCTTCAGCTGCAGAGAAATAACCGATGCCCATTTTGATAATCCAACGCTCAACATCGGAGATTTCGTTAGAACGCCATTGCTCAACATCCTTCTGCATCGAGATGTCCTCTGGCTCCCAGTGATTGTTCTTCATCGTTTTGTAGAGGTCATAAGCCCACTGATATTTGAGCGGGAGGATGTTGAAGAACATCGTAACCTTACCGTTGATGACTCGCTTAGAATTGTAAGCGAGTTCTGCTTTGGCTTTATCCAAGATAAAAGTGCGGGCGCCGAGGGTGACTGTGGTGGTAGACATAGTTAGATAGTTAGAAATGTTGCTGAAAATGGTTTCAAAAGCCATGCTGACGTCAAACGCAGCGTGGGAGACACTGCACTATATTCTTGGTCTCGGTCAAACGGATTTTGCAGATGTAGTATACACAAATTATTCACAATACCACATGTAGTAGTTGCTTGAGATACCCGTAAAGTCCCGCTCCTTTAAATTTGGGAGTTCCACGGCACTGCCATTAATCTCATTCACAGATCTAGGTAGTGAAAAAAATCGCAAATAGGGTTTTACCCACCCGTTCACAAAAAATTTAAAAAAATGATTAATATATCCTTATTATCTACAAATACGGACTATTTGATTTACGGAACTCATTGAAAATCAATGGTATAAAATTTTATAATTCCTGCCTCTTAGACCTCTCCAAGGAGGAAAATCCGCGAGAATCTTTGCAAAACAAGGATGATTCGTTTTAGGTGGGCAGATGAAGCGACTCGCGACTCATTGGCAAATTCTCATCGCATTGGTATTAGCAACCGTCACCGCGCTTGCTTTACGTGCATTATTCAGCGGTGTAGATGAATCCTCAACAGCTGGGAAATTCGTCGTGGGTGTTTTGGAAACATGCAAATTCCTCGGTGATCTTTTCATGCGTGCTTTAAAAATGATCATCGTGCCTTTGATTGTGACCGCGGTGATTTCAGGAATCACCGGCATGAAAGGAGTGCAGGGCTTTGGCCGACTCGGCTTCAAAACGATTAGCTTTTATCTAACATCTAGTTTGATTGCGATCATGATTGGACTGGTATTAGTGAACTTGATTCAGCCTGGCTTGGTTGACGGCAAACCAAACGAAGCGATTCGCGCTGCGTTTGAACATAACAAGGTCTCAGCAGATACTGCGAATTTGGAGAAAGTCGAAGCCGCCAATCAAAGCAAAGGAAAAGATTTTTTCGCGATATTTAAAGCGATGCTGCCGGAAAATATCATTAAAGCAGCAAGCGATAATAGCCAGATGCTTGGAGTCATCGTATTGAGTTTCCTTTTTGCAATTGCTGTCACTCAGCTTCCCGGTGATACAGGAAACGATATCAGAGATTTTTTCTCAGCCGCAAACGATGCGATGATCATTGTGACTAAATGGATCATGTCAGTTTCACCCATCGGAGTCTACGTATTGATCCTTCCCGTGATTTATGAAGCGGGACTCGATCTATATTTACAGTTAGGAAAATACTTTTTCACCGTGCTTTTCGGACTCCTGATTCACTTCGCGATCATTTTGCCTTTGGCATTGAAATTCATTGGAAAAATCAGCCCGATCGCTCACTTCAAAGCAATGCGTCCCGCTCTATTACTCGCATTTTCCACGGCCTCTTCAGCTGCAACGCTTCCCGTAACGATGCGCTCCATCGAGGAAAATGCAGGGGTTTCCAAGCGTATATCGAGTTTCACTCTACCACTGGGCACCTCGGTAAATATGGACGGAATGGCACTTTACGAATGTGTGGCTGTAATTTTCGTTGCACAAGTCATGGGCATCCAACTGGGATTTGGCGCGCAGTTTTTCATCGTGATCGCTGCCTTGCTAACCAGTATTGGAATGGCCGGCATTCCTTCCGCGAGCTTGGTGGCAATTCTGTTGATTCTAAAGAATTCCGGCATTCCGAACGCAGAGGTAGCCGTCGTCACCCTGCTAGCGGTTGACAGGCTGTTAGACATGAGCCGGACGGCAGTCAACGTATACAGCGACAGTTGTGCAGCTGTCATTGTTGCACGCAGCGAGGGCGAGGTGTTTCTTTTCGATGAAATAATAGAACCGGAAATTACTGCTGAAGATAATTTTTCGGACGATAGATCATCGCAAAAGGAATGAACAAGACCGCGGTTAAACCCATCAGGCCGCTGAAGAACCAGAAATATTTGGCTCCTTGGAGTTTTGGCTGTCCGCCAGAAAAAGTCGTTTTTGTGTAGAGTTCCTCGGCTGTCTTGGCGTTGGCCTTGGACTTGATGCCCAGAGATTTTTTCCGCGCAGACAACCACGTTTCCTGCGGACGCAGCCTGTCTAGCCATGATGCCTTTTTCGGAGCTTCTTCTTCGGGCTTATCCAAGATGATGCCAGTATCCCATTTCGTGTTCCACTTGCCATCACTCCCGGCAATACGAATGCGAATCGAGTTAGAGTTCAGGATTTCATATCGAAACTCATTATTCTGAATGCGGTAAGTGGAGATCAACTCATCTCCGCGTGATTGTTTGGGGAATGTGTTTCCAGCCGCAATCGACTCACTGATGATCTTGCTGGCGATTTCATCGAGTATGGATTGATGCTCAACTTGTAATGGATTTTCCACACCCTTATCGAGTCGCTTGATGAAATCGTCCTCAGTGCCGGTCAGCCCGTCATAGCCCGGCAACACCACGGTGCGTGGAGCCGAATGCCAATCTTTCGGAAGATTATTCAGCGCCGTCTGGAGTTGCTCCTCAGCGGCGCTGGGAACACGGATGTAATGATTTACTCCTACTACCAACAAATTACCGATCGCCACCGCAGCAAGGTAGAAGCACATGATGAACGACTTCATCTTGCGAGGTGCCTGTGTGTAAGCAAACTCCAGAGCTACGATGGAAATCAAAATCTCAGATGCCGTTAGCAAAGCGAACGCGGAAATCTGCCATCCGATATTCGGCCTATCACCGGCATCAATCCATTCTTGAATGAAGCTCACCAGCACAAACGACGCGGTCATCAGCACAAAACCCACACCCATTTTCCGCAACGGACTCAGCGGCCAGAATTTCTGAACGAACGGATAAATGAAATAGCTGAAAATCGGAATGAAACTAAGCACAAAGACGGAGTTGAGCGATTGGATCTGCGAAGGCAGCCAGTTGAACCCAAGAAAACTTCTATCCATATTCTGTGACTGGAAAATCCAGGTCGATCCCGTCTGATCGAACAACGCCCAAAATACCGCCACAAACACATAAACTGGCGATAATTTCAACATAGCGATCAACCCGTCTTTACTTAACGCCTCTTTCAAAAATCCGAAACCACCAGCAGGAACATGCGCGAAACGATGACGACCCAGCCAAAAGATAAACGTCGCAATTGCCATCAGAATACCTGGAACACCGAACGCCCAATGCGGTCCATACCATTCTAACAACCATGGTGTTAGCAGCATCGAAGCAACCGCTCCGAGATTGATGGAAAAATAGAACCAGTTGAAAACCCTTGAGAGGAAATGCGAGTTCAGCGAGCCGAATTGATCTCCGACGTGAGCGGAAACACAGGGCTTAATCCCCCCTGCCCCGAGCGCGATGAGCACCAGCCCCGCGATCATCCACCACTCGGAATATCCGAACTGCCCCATCCTCGCGAGCGCCGCATGAGCCGCGCAGTAAATGATCGAGAGAAACATGATCACTCGGTATTTTCCGAAAAAAACGTCCGCTAGAATCGCACCGATAAAAGGAGTTAGATAAAATGCGAAATTGAACCAATGCACCAACTCCGTCGAGCGAGCCTCATCCATCGGTTTTCCTTCCGAACCATCCATCAGAAACAAATACTGAGTCAGGAAGACAGCGAGAATCGCCTTCATTCCATAAAACGAAAACCTCTCCGCAGCCTCGTTACCGATGATGTGCGGAATACCAGTGGGCATTCTCGTGATTTCCTCTGGAGTCGTTCGGTAATTCATATTTTTGAGTCTCCACGAATTGACAAAACATATCCACTCATGCGGTCAGAGTATTCCGATTGATTAAATTCCCACTCAACGACCACTCTGCAATTTCTCGAGATACTTTTCTTGCTGCCTTATTTCTGACTGCCGTGAGCGTGCGTTAAATTTCGCACGTCCTCGTGTTTTCAACCTACTGTCAATACGCTCCAATTCCTCAATGGTGGTTTTGCATTGAGTAGCCGTTGAAGGAGTGATGCTCATCGTATTCGCCTTAAGAAGTTTGGAATCACTCAAATAATCATCCGCTACTTGTCTATACCAAGCTAATGGACCATTATGATTCACATCGACTTCACGTATGATCTTTTCAAAAAATGGAACAGCCTGGTCCATTCCTCCCTGCTCCCAATTTTTCAAACCCGAGATCATACAAGCCATTCGATGTTCATCATCAACCTTACTGAAAGTCATCTTTTTAATATCCTGGAACTGCGGCTCTTGAATACTTTTAAGCGTGGGTAATAACACCGAAGTAAAGCTCAGGGATAAATTGGAAGCTACAGCTTCTATATGCTCACTCACTAGTTTAGCATGACGTGTTGCATCGGTCATCCGTCCATCCAATAAAGCCGCAGTTACCCCATCCAAGCCAGCCCACGAACGGGTCGGCTCCTCAACTTTGGAATTAGAAAACAGCGAAATAAATAACTCTTCAGATTCCCGAAGTTTTCCCTGCTTCATCAAATCTTTTGCTGTGTTATACTGACCGACGATTTCTTTACTGCCATCGGCATGATTAACATCTGTGATTCCCGGGTTAACAACCGTTGTAGAACCATCGGAGCCGCCCGAATTGATGAATTTGATCAGCAAAAACACCACAATTAAAAACACCACTACTGATACAATCGTCGTGATTATAGATTTTTTTTGCTTCTCGCGTTGCTGTGTCCGATGAACCGCATGAGCATGAGCAGCTGCAGCTTGATGATTCCCCCCATTTTCCAATGCTTTAATAGCTCCTTCCAGAGCAACGATCATTTCATCGTAGCTCCTGTAACGATTTCTAGGATCGTAAGACATCGCACGATCTACGATCGCACACGTTTCATAAGATACCTCTGGTGCGACTCGCTTGAGTGGGATCACCTTAGTTTTGGCAATACGCAACAGCTTGGTGTCCATGCTATCCTCTGAGCAAGAGGGCACACCTGCGAGTGCATGATAGAGTGTTGCGCCGAAGGCATAAATGTCCGACCGGAAATCCTCAACTCCACCTTCGATCGCCTCTGGCGGCACGTAGTAAGGAGTAGCCCAAATTTCATCCGCTTTCGCCTCACCACCTTTGGTCACCAGCGCGAGACCGAAATCCACGATCTTAGCATTGCCTTCAGCATCAAAAAGAATATTTCCTGGCTTGATATCGCGGTGAATCAAACCTGCGGATTGCGCGCCTCTCAAACCTTCCGCGATTTGAATCGCGAGCGGTAGGACTTCCTCTTCGTTCAGTTTTCCCCGCTCGTGAATCCGGTGCTCAAGATGTCCACCGGGAACGAACTCCATCGCGATGTAAAACAACCCAAATGCCCGACCCGTCGTCAAAATTTTCACCACATGTGGGTGGCTGAATGATGCGGTCAAACGCGCTTCGTCCTCGAAGGCCGCGATCCGCTTTTCATCTTTTGAGTCTTCCTCACTCAAAATTTTCAGCGCGACCTCACGATTCAACGTTTCATCGATCCCAGCGAAAACAGAACTCATTCCACCAATCGCATGACGCTTGATTACCGTGTAGGGTCCGAACTGTTTCTTGATTCGGTTCTCTTCTCCACATGTAGGACAAGCGACTCGTGAATATGGAGGCAACCCGAAAACAGACATCGGATTTCCGCATGCAAAACAAAGCACGATATCATCATCTGTCTCTGACATAGTAAATCTAGAATCCAATTCC
>CAMCYT010000049.1 GCA_945885485.1 Prosthecobacter debontii | reverse complement strand
CAAAAGCCATATCTTTACCGCAACCCAGGTAAAAAAGACACATCCACTTTCGAGATCTACACATTCGGGCAAGACGGTTTAGAAAACACCGCTGACGACATGTCCTCAGAGGACTAAATCAAAGTGTTTCTAATCATCTCTTCCTCATCCCCCCTCTGTTTAAGGAATCACTAGAAACATAAATCAATTGTATCTTCGTCTACAGCCCAAGCTCCGCGTTGCTCAGCGCCTGCTAGCCCCTCGTAGCCTTCTTGACCACCATAGCTTTAGCGACGGTGGTGGCGAAGTGGGGCGCGGTGAAGTATTTTCCAAAAAGGGCTTCACCCTCTTGGAGATCGTCATTGTGCTGATTGTGATCGGAGTCATCACCAGCGGAGCGATCGCAGCCTTAGCGATCAATTCTTCTCAACGCGCCCTGACCTCTCAATCAGAAGAAATCGAACTACTCGCAAAGAAAGCCCGTACAGCTGCCATTTTACACCAGACTTCCTACGCCATCGAGTTTCACCAAGGCTCCATCAAACTCCTCCCTTATGCTCAAGCCCACAGCACCGAGCGATCCACTGCCTCGGGAAATTCAATTGGGGGCGCTGCAAGCGAGCATACCTCTCAAGGTAATCTTCAGGAAACCCTCACCATTAATCCCGATATCTCGCTGACAATCCGTCACTGGAATACAGCAGACTACATAACCCCAACCGAATCTATTGTTCCTGTCTGGCGGTTTGATCCTGATGGACTCTGCGAACCTATCACCGTCCGACTGACTCTCGATGACAGTTACGCCCAAGCAACCTATCATCCGCTAACCGCCACCGTCGCGGACGCAGAGCTCGTGGCATACTAACCTTTCCAGCAGCATCTCGCTTTTGAAGACTTCTAAAAAATCACCTAACGAACGTAATGGCTTCCTACTCATGGAAGTCGTTATCGCATTAGGCATTTTCGCCATCGCCTGCACCGGCCTTGTTGTTGCGTTTCACCGCATGGCAGAAACGGCAAGCCTTGCACAACACGAACTAAGAATTACCCGAATTCTTGAGTCCGCCCTCGCCGAGCAAATCTCTTTTCCCACCCTGGAAGAAGGCACTACCCAAATCCCCATCGAAGGCACCGATATCGAACTCGATGTCGTCATTACACCCATAGAAGACCTAGAGAACCAAGACGGGCAAATGCTCCAAGAAATGTATCGTATTGAAATCACCGCAAAGTGGTTCGCCTCTGGCGCTTGGCAATCCCGCTCCGTGGAAACATGGCGCTATAACCTGATGTATCAGCCATGAAGTCATCAGGTAATAAATCAAAGCGCGGCTTCACGCTTCTGGAAATAATTATTGCGCTCTTATTGATCGCGATGCTCTTCGGTATGATTTTCGCTACCTCTCGCGCATCTCTTGAACTTGGTAACAACATCGTAAAGACCCAAAACGAAGAAATGCTCCATCAAGCATTTTTTGATCTGTTAGAAAAACGCTTCTCCACCCTTCCTGGAAATACTCGTCTCGATCTCCAGGTCAGCGATACAGCATCGCATTATCTCAGCGATCTCACCCTCGAGAATGTCCCCATCTCTTTCACATGGAGTAATCAAGAGCGCACTGCAAAAGCTATCCAGCTTTCCACCGTCATGCGCCGCTCTGGCTTCCTCGATATCGTGCTCCGTTATTACGAAAATCCCATTATCGATCCAACCTCCTCAAATACGACAGGCAGCAAATTCGCGTCCACAGCCACCGACGAACTTCCCTTCGCTGAAATCGTCTTACTAACAGATGTCCGCTACTTCGAGTGGCGTGTCCTCGATACCAATCAGATGGAGTATATTTATGAATGGGAAGAATCCGGAAAACTCCCCCTACAATTGGAACTCACCTGTGCTTTTGGCGCGGAGGGCGAGCCTATCCGTCACGTATTTTGGATACCTCCCAAACAAAACCCCGAAGTCTTTATGCGCCAACTCCAATTAAAAGGCGGTAATTCAGATGGACAAAATGGAATCCCACAAACGCCAGAAGTTGAAATCAACGTGCCAAGTGTGCCATCAGTCCCCACTCCTAGCCCTACACCTAACCCCATACCTAACAAATGAGATCGCGCCCCTCTCATCAACCAAACTCACGTCGCCAAGGCATTGCCTTGATTGCTGTGCTTTGGCTGATCGCGATCCTTTCTATCGCAGCCATCACTACCCTTCGCGTCATTTCCTTCGACACCGAAATCACCACCGCCAAAGTCCACGGCTCACGCGCACTCCAACTTGCAGAAATGGGCATCGCCATCGGCGCAAACCCTGTCGTTAAACGCAACGATCCCATCCTCCACCGCGTTGATGAGGAAAATAACGAGGAAATCCACGTCACCCTCACCTCAGAAAGCGCACGCTACAACATCAACACCCTCGTTTTAGCCGAAGACAAAACTCTCATCCGTTCCATCTTTATTCAGTGGGGCATGGAGCTCGATAACGCTCAGGCCCTGACCGACGCCCTAACCGATTGGGTGGACGGCGATGAAGAAGTCGCGCTCAATGGCGCAGAAGTCGAAGAATACACCAAAATGGGCCGCATCAACCAACCTTTCAATCGACCTTTCTACGACATCGAGGAAATGCGACTCGTGCGCGGCATGAATGAAATGGAGCGACTTCGTCCTGATTGGAGAAACTGGTTCACTGTTTGGTCAAGCGGAACCCTCGACCTCAACGAGGCAGACGCCGAACTCATCTCCGTCGCTGCCGAAGTCACCCCTGAGCAAGCCTATATCATCCCAGAAACCGTTCGCGGCACCGATGGCATCCGCAACACCGAGGACGATGTTCCGTTCCAAGATGTCGCTTCCGCACTTTCCTTGCTTGGCATCGACGCAAATACACGCCAAGACATTGCCCAGCGCTTCACCATGAACGACACTACCACTCGTATCAACTCAACCGCCCGCTCTGGAGATTCCAAACGCCGCATCATCACCATCGTAAAAAATCGCACCGGAAAACCCATCCTCCTCAGCCGCACCATCGAGATCATTCCCTGAAATCTTTCATCCCCCACCTCTCCAGACCCTCTACTCCGCTATGGCAAAATCCAATTCAACTTACCTTCTCATCCCCGGCGAAACCGATTGGGAAATATGGACGATCGCGCCCAATCAGCCTGCCACTCTGGAGTCCTCGCACCCTGTCAAATTTCCATCAGAAATCGAAAAGTTTCCCGCCGGCGATCTGGTCTTTTTATTTCCAGTCCAAGCATTCACCGCCTTGCCACTGCGCGTCCAAACGGGCGATGCATCCCTTTTCCCCGACCTCGCCGCAACTCATGCCGAGCGCGTTGGCTTTCGCCCAGATCCTCTTGCGGGTCAGTTGACCGACATTTTCCCCATCTCCTCCTCCAAGGAGGAATCTACTCTACTCTCAGTTGTCCTCCGCAATCCAAGTTCCGAAACGCTTCCCACGAAATCCCCAAAAGCTTTCGACATTTCTCCTCACGCCTTCCCAACTTCCGGAAACACCCTCATCCTGTGGCGCGAGCTGAATCAATGGGTCTTCGCCATCCATCACCAAGGAAAACTCGTCTACTGCCAAGCCACTAGCTCGATCGGCATTTCACCCGATGCTAACCTCGTCCGGGAAATCCGCATCGCCATCGCCCAACTATCCCTCCAAGGCATAGAAGTTAAGCCCGATAAAACGATCGTTTGGTCCAACGATACCGCCACCCAAACTTCCGAGCTATCGAAAGCTTTTACCATCCTCATCGACCTAGCAAAGAGGCCAACCCCCTCAGTCCCAGCCCCACTGAGCCAACTTCTCCCCGCCGATGTCAGAGCCGCCCGTCGCGCCGCTCGCCAACGTCAAAACACTAATCTCGCCGTCGCTGCGCTCGCAATATTCTACCTAGGTGCCATTGGCTACTTCGGCTTTGATCTGTGGAATATATATTCAACAACCAAACAATACACAGAACAGGAACAAGCCATTGCTCCGTCAGTAGAAAAATATGTGGTTCACAATGGAAAGTGGGAGGAACTTGAATACGCCATCAGTCGCGATTATGACACGGTCGACATCCTCTCCCGCATCCAAAAATGCATCCCTGCCAACTCCGGCCTGCGCCTCAAAACCGCTGAAATTTCAGCAACAGAGATTCGTTTGATCGGCGAAGCGCCCCAATCACAAGCCGTCACTCAATTTTCTTCAAATCTCAAGAAAAGCAACGAACTCTTAAATTACGAATGGTCACCTGGCCCACCTCAGCAGTCCAATCTCGGCTGGGAATTCACCCACACCGCATCCATCCTCCAAGCCACACCGTAACTATCCCGTTTCTCAAGGATTAACCCCTCCTTTCCAACTGACAAACCCACTTTTCTAACCTAAGTTTCTGTCCTTTCCTCATGTCTTCCCGCGAAAAAAATCTCATTTCCATCCTACTCCTCGCGGGGTTCTTGATGCTTAATTTTTTCCTCTACTCTCAGTTCAAACAGAAAAAAACCAAATTTGAAACCAATCTCAACACCGCGAAAACCAAACTTGAGGTAGCCAAGAACATTCAAGCCAGTTCCGATCAATATATCGAACAAATGCAATGGCTCGCTAATAACGAACCTGAGGCTAAAGATAGCCAAACCGTCCAAGGCGAGCTTCAAGCATACATTGATAGAGAGGCGCGTGCTGCTGGACTTGAGCTCAAGGGCAAACAACGATTCTTACCCAGTGATACCCGAGGGCAATATTACCACCGCGCACAAATTGAAATCAGCATCACCGGCAAAGAACAAGACCTCTACAAATGGCTATGCACCATCAACGATCCTGCCGCTTTCCGTGCCGCCACCCAAATTCGCTTAAATCCGAACACTAAGGACGATACACTCATCGATTGCACCGCAATCATTTCTCAATGGTTCCCAGCAGATACAACTAACTTATGAAACATCCCATTTTCATCACTTTCCTGTGCCTGATTTTCTGCTGCGCGACCCACGCAGAAATTCCAGAAAAGAAAAATCCCCAGTTTTACAGTAAACTTTGGACCAACAGCCCATTCACCACACCTCCAGTCCAAACCGGCCCCGCACCCACCGATAATCCTTTCAATGACTACCACCTCACTGGCATCGCTCCTGTCGAAGGCGGTCACCGCATCACGATCACTAACAAAAAAGATAAGAAAAAATCCGTCATCGAACCCGGTTCTAATTCCAAATTCCAAGTCATTTCTGTGAATCGCCACCCAGAAATCCACTTAGGAACCGTTGTGACACTAACGGACGGGAGAGTCCAAGGCGAAGTCCGCTTTGAGCCGACACTCGTCGTCCTCAATTCGCCGAATAACGCTAACCCTCAAAATCAAGGACAACCTGAATTACCACCCGGTGTTAATCCCAATCAGCCGAATAACGCTGTCCCCGCTCCCATCATTACACCGCGGCCGAGAGTCATTCCGCCTGCTAAACCAAACCAAAGCCCCGCTAACAACAATCCGGATGCACGCCCAAAACGCACTCGATAATTGATTCCTCCCCACTTCTCGAAAATTCCAGCATCTAATTTCCCCTTCATCTCATGAGCCGCAAACTGATCTTTCTAATACTTTTCTGTGTCACCAGTCCCCATCTTTTATCACAAGATAAGGAAGTTCCAGCTATCCCTGGCATTCCCCCTGGTAATCCCAATCCGGTTCCTGCCCCTGCAATTGGCAACGATACCTTGTTGAACGAAAAAATTGAAAACATCGCATGCGACGGCATAGAACTTGCCCGTCTACACACCAAATACACCGGACGTAGAGTCATCGTTTCATCAGCTGCCTCCAAAGCATCGTTCGCGCTAATCATTGATGCCTCACCTCAGAACCCACTTACCTACGCCCAGACCGCTGAACTTCTCAAAAAAACCGCAACCATCGAGAACTTCATCTTCGTTCCAGATGCTACTGATGCCAACCTCGACTTCCTAACCGTCGCCGCAGGTGGCATTCGACCCACCAACATCGGATTGCCAGTTTTCACCGACAAAGATCCTCTTCCCACCGGCGACGCCGTGATCACTTACTTCATGAAGCTGGATCACATCAAACCCGATGACGCCGTCCGCACCTTCACACAAATCATCGGCCAATTCGGAGCCTTTGGCTCCATCGCTGCTGTCCCCAATGCTGGCTCTGTTGCTATTACTGAGAACACCTCTCTCATCCGTAAACTCATAGATATCAAAGCCCAAATCGATAAGCCATCTTCCCTTATCGCCACCCGTTTCATTAGCGTGAAATTCGCCGATGTCACAGAGCTCGCCACCACCCTCAACGAAATGGTCGGCAATCAACAACAGCAAACCACTCGTACTGCCGGCATCCAACGCGCTCCGCAAACCACAGGATTACCTGACGGTGCAGTTGCAAATATCGCGGCCGCCGCAAACCCTGCTGGCGGAGGATCCTCTGGCGAAGAAACCCCTATCCAAATCATCCCAGACGCACGCACCAACCGCATCGTCGCCATCGGACGTCCCGTCGACCTCGTCTTCGTCGAAGGTCTGATCAGCCAGTTCGACATCGAATCCGACCAACGCAATTTCCTTCGTAGAAAACTCGAATTCCTAGCCGTAGCCGATTTCCTACCCATCGCCGGAGACGCCCTCACCCGCGCATTCTCAGGAACCGGAACCGGCGGCACAACCAACAGCCAATCTCAACCCGGTAATGGAGGTGGCCCAGGAGGCTCGTCCAACCGTCAGCAAACCAATAATTCTTCTAACAATAATAACCGAAATTCTTCAAGCTCAGGACTAGGTGGTTTAGGAGGCTCGGGAGGCGGCAGCGGCAGCAGCAGCGGCGGTAGTAGCAAAGGCGATGCCCTATCAGACCCTAACATCAACTCCGCTCCCGTTTCTCTTCTCGTCGGCCGCACTCTCCTTGTCGCCGATAATATCACCAACTCCATCATCGTCCAAGGTCCTCCTTCCAGCGTCGAAATCATCGAAAAACTTCTCGATCAGGTCGATGTCAAAGCCGACCAAGTCATGATCTCAACCGTCTTCGGACAACTCTCCCTCGGTGATTCCGTCTCCACCGGAGTTGATTGGATCCGCGCCTTCCGCGGTAACAATAACGGAGGAATTGGTTTCTCCAACCTCGGAGGTAACGGTGCAACGGGCTCCGATCCAACAGGACTTATCGACCCCATCACTGGTATCGTAGCAGGAACATTTCCTAACCAAAGCGGTCTTTCACTCTATGGTAAAATCGGCAACTCCTTAGCTGCCTACGTGAACATGCTTTCCACATCTAACGATTTCACCGTCCTTTCCCGCCCATCGATCTTCACCGCCAATAACCGCAAAGGCACCATCTCATCTGGTCGTCGTATTGCCATTCCCACCAACTCCAACCAGTTCTCAGGCAACGGCGTTTCAACCAACATCGAATATCGTGATGTCGTCCTCAAACTTGAAGTCATTCCTCTCGTAAACTCTGATGACGAAATCACTCTCCAAATCGCTCTACTCAGTGATGATGTCATCGGTAAGTCCGACCCTATCGAAGGCATCGGCAGCGTCCCTATCATCGGCACTCGTGAACTTCTAACCACCGTCACCGTTCCTAACAATCAAACCATCGTCCTCGGCGGCTTAATTACCACCAACGATACCGAAAATATTAGCGGCATCCCCATCCTCAGCGACATCCCAGGAATCGGCCGCTTGTTCTCTACCAAAACCAAAGGCGTTGATCGCGACGAACTCATGATCTTTATCCAGCCCTCCATCGTTAATAGCAAAAAATCTCTCGAATCGGTCCAACTCAATATGGACAATCGCTACGACGTTTCAGACCCTGCTCGAACCTTCGCCGAAGGCCCTCTTCCATCGCTTGAAAACCCAATTGCCAGCGATGCAAACAAGCCGGAAGCCAAAAAGCGTAAACCCATCGGCTCAAACCACAAACGATAGGCGGACCGCGTGACTCAGCTTGCCCCGACAAAGTCGGTGGTCGCGCCCCCTCTTTTCTCAGCTCCCCGCTCTTAGCTCTCCGCTCTTAGCTCTCCGCTCTCCGCTATAAAAAGGAGTGCCGTCTCCCTGTAAGCCGGATTCTGTCCACCCCAGTTTTACCCGAAGTTGGACGGTCATTTCTCTCAACCCAGCTTGCGCCAGGCGCCCCGCTTGCGCGGAGTGCGACTAATACCCGGGAGTGAACGGACGAGCAGTCCTTTCCCTGTTATGTCTTGCACCACTTGGGGTTTTCATTGCCGCTCCGGTCACCCTCGGCGCGGTGGGCTCTTACCCCACCATTTCAACCTTACCTGTGCCCTTGCGAGCCATCGGCGGTGTATTTTCTGCTGCACTATCCATCCGCTTGTCTCTCGACTCACGTTCCCTGCTTTCACAGGGCAAGTTGCTCTACGGTGTCCGGACTTTCCTCAATGAAAACTCACGCTCTCATCGCGACCGTCCAGGAGACGGCACAGACAATAAACGCTGAAAAACTAAAAAGCTGAAAGCAAAATCGAAACTCTAAATTTTAAACTCTAAACTTCAAAAAATGAATTTGAATCCTCCCTATTTCATCATCTGCGTTCATCCGTGTTCATCTGTAGTTCATTTGCCTATTAGGAATATATCCAAAAAGAACCAACCGATCATCAACACCCCTATGATGAGTTTAACGAGAATTCCCACCAGAGTTCCCACCATACTGCCGACACCAGACACAGCAGATTCCTTGACCTCCTTTTTTGCAAACAACCTTTCAAACCCAAACGCCCCAATCAAGGGACCAAGTAACAATCCAAAAGGCAGGAAAAACAATCCCACAATTCCACCCACAAATGCCCCAAATGCCCCCCATTTAGTCCCACCAAACCACTGAGTCCCTAACGAGCCACTGACAATTTCAAAAATCTGCGAGATCGCCATCAGTAAAATCAGAATCCCAAATCCCCACCAAGCAATCCCAGCACTTGGCCCAACCATCAACCGATACCCAATAGCCGCCAACAATATAAACAAATGCCCCGGCAAAGCCGGCAACACACAACCCACCAAACCCACAATCAACAAACTCCCCGTCACAATCCAAACCGCGCTATCTTGTAAAAAATCAATCACACACGGAATCTACCCAAAACCATAAAAAGTAAACCTGAAAAGCTCATTTTACTCATGACTTACTCATATCAAAATTTCTACGCGTTTCATTTTACAAGCATTCAGATCTATTCACCGCATAGATGGCTTTGCGTTCCCTCAGCGACCTCTGCGGCTTTGCGGTGAAAAAATCAAACCTAAATTCCGGTTTCTAGATTGAATCTTCGGATTTCCTTACTATCCTCCGGCGCATGCGTTGCCTCCTAGCTTCATTCATCTTCCTCACCTCCATGCTCTTTGCCCAAGAGTCTCACATCGTCGTTGAGGCCTATTCCGGAAAAGTTCTCTCGGCTTCTGGAGCCACCACCAAGCGCTCCGTCGCGTCCCTAACAAAAATTGCAACCGCCATCGTCGCCATCGATTGGTCAACTGCTACCCAGTCCGATCTTGGAACTACCATCGTTCGCGTCCCAGAATCCGCCAACCTACTCGCTGGTTCAACATCTCTCGGACTCAACGTTGGCGATACGATGAGCATGCGTGATGCTCTCTATGCCTCGCTTCTCCGTTCCGATAACTACGCCGCGCTAGCCATCGCTCATCATGTCGGAACCGATATTCTCACTCGACGTGGAAAAGGTGGCGATGCCGTGCAAGCTTTTGTCGATGAAATGAACACACTAGCTAAATTCGTTCTCGCAAAAAACACCCGCTTTAGCAATCCCCACGGCCTAGATCTCGAGCCCAAGCCCGGTTACTCCACCGCTGCCGATGTCGCACGTTTCTCCATCCATGCGATGCGCCGCAATCCCATTACCTTCATCACACGCCAACAATCGCGCGAGATCAAAGTCAACGGCATCGCAAAAACCATCACCAATACCAACGAACTCGCAGGAGAAACGGGCATCCTCGGCATCAAAACCGGCACCACCCAAAAAGCCGGACCCTGCCTCTCCATCTGTATGGATCGCGATCCACTCGTTAGAATAAGACCTGATGGAACCAAAGGTGTCACCCCACGCCGCCTCATCGTCGTCGTCCTCAACAACCCTGACCGTTTCAATCGTTCACGCAAACTCATCAAAGACGGCTGGGCATTCTACGATGCATGGCTCACAGCTGGAGCCATAGTCAAAAACCCAAAACACGAACTCCTAGCTACCCCTCCTCCCGTTAAATAAATTTCAAATTTCAATGATTCTCGATTCTTCTTATTTTCTCATTATTACCTCTCCTTGTTATTTGAATTTTGAAATTTGAATTTTATGCGAATTGGCATCCTCAATAGCGGCGGCGACTGCCCCGGACTCAATGCCGTCATCCACGGCGTCGTCGGTGCCGCGCATCAACTCGGTTGGGAAGTCATCGGTTTTAAAGACGGCTTCGAGGGTCTACTCCCTCCAGGTGACTACTGCACCCTCACACCCAAAGACACCATTGGCATTCTCAAACTTGGTGGCACCATCCTAGGCTCTACCAACAAAGGCCATTTCGCTGCAAAAATTGGTGTAGGAAATGTTGCCGAAGTCCCGAAAGAAATCATCAACCTCGCTCGCCACACCATAGACCAACTCGAAATTCAAGCTCTCATCATCGTCGGTGGCGATGGCTCTCTAACAACAGGTCTTCAGCTTTTCCGCCTAGGCTGGCCCATTATCGGCATCCCCAAAACCATCGATAACGATCTCTCTGCCACCGCGATGACCTTCGGCTTCGACAGCGCCGTCACCACCGTCGTGGACGCGCTCGACCGACTCACCACCACCGCTGAATCCCACAAACGCATCATGGTTTTAGAAGTCATGGGCCGCCATGCCGGATGGATCGCTCTATGGGGCGGAATTGCCGGTGGCGCAAATGTCATCCTGCTTCCTGAAATCCCTTTCTCGCTCGATAAAATCGCTGAATTCATCAAAAACCGCGAGGCCCACGGCCAACGTGCCACTATCGTCGTCGTAGCCGAAGGTGCCAAAATGCCTAATGGCGATCTCGTTACCATCGACAAAAATTGCTCAGGTGAAATCCGACTCGGTGGCATCGGCGAACAAGTTGCCACCCGCCTCCAAGAACTCACCGGAAAAGAAACCCGCTCCACCACTCTCGGCCACCTCCAGCGCGGCGGCTCACCCACCGCTTTCGACCGCATCCTCGGCATGCGCTTCGGCGTGATGGCCGTCAACCTCGCTCAACAAAAAGCCTTCGGCCGTATGGTTTCCTACCAAGCTTACCACGTAGATTCCGTCACTATCGAAGAAGCCGTCAATAAACTCCGCCTCGTCGACCCCAACGGCGAAGTCGTCCAAGCCGCCCGCGCCGTCGGCATCTGCATGGGGGATTCATAAAGAGCCCAGAGCCTGAGTCTTGAAATTGAGATTTGAAATTTTAAAAACCGTCCTTGCCGTCTCTCTGTCTCCTCCATAAGTTCGCGCAACCTATTCCATTGCGTGTCACTTCCTGCTCCTATACCCCATATCATCGGCATCCTTCCGGCTCGCTGGGGCTCCACCCGCTTTCCCGGTAAACCGCTTCATCTCATCGCCGGGAAACCTCTCATCCAACACGTTTGGGAACGTTGCAAACTCGCAACAAAACTTTCCGAAATCTTCATCGCCACAGATGACGATCGTATCGCACAAGCCGTCGAAAACTTCGGCGGCAAAGCTGTGATGACCTCACCCAATCATCCCACCGGAACCGATCGACTCGCCGAGGCCATCCTGCTCATCCCCCACGCCACTCACATCCTCAACATCCAAGGCGATGAACCACTCATCGATCCCGAACTCATCGACGACCTCGCCACCGCTCTCTGCAGCGACCCAAGTTTGGACATGGTCACCGCCGCCAATCCTCTCGATCCCAAAGATCCCGTCGTCGCCGATCCCAACGTCGTGAAAGTCGTCCTCAAACTCAACGGCAACGCCCTCTACTTTTCCCGCTCACCTCTGCCTTTCTTCCGCAACGCCGTAGGAAACCTACAGGTTCTCCGCCATAAAGGTATCTATGGCTACCGCCGTGATTTCCTCGAAACCTTCGTCACCTGGCCGCCCTCCCCGCTAGAACAAGCCGAATCCCTCGAACAACTCCGCGCCCTCGAAAACGGCGCCAACATCCGAGTCCTTCTAACAACCGACACCTCACCCGGCGTCGACACTCCCGAACAAGCCATAGCCGTGGAACGGCTGTTGAGTGTTATTAGTTAAACGTTATCAGTGATAATAGTTTCATCCAACACTCTCGTCCTCTTCCTAATAACTTCTAACTCATAACTTCTAACTCAACATGAAATACATCTTTGTCACCGGCGGCGTCGTCTCATCTCTCGGAAAAGGTCTCGCAGCAGCTTCCATCGGAACTCTCCTCGAAGCTCGCGGCCTCAAAACCCTGATGCAAAAATTTGATCCGTATCTCAACGTCGATCCCGGAACGATGTCACCCTACCAACACGGCGAGGTTTATGTGTTAGATGACGGCGCGGAAACCGACCTCGATCTCGGCCACTACGAACGCTTCACCTCCGGCGTCCTTTCCCAACTGAACAACCTCACCTCAGGTCAGGTGTTTGATTCAGTCATCAAAAAAGAACGACGCGGCGAATACCTCGGAAAAACCGTTCAGTTCATCCCTCACGTCACCGATGAGATCAAAGACCGTATGCACTCGGTCACCAATAACAATCCCGATGTCGATGTCCTCATCACCGAAATCGGCGGCACGGTCGGCGATATGGAAGGGCTGCTTTTCATCGAAGCCCTCCGCCAGTTCGCTTTAGAAGTCGGTAAAGATAACGTCTGCTTCATCCACGTCACTCTCCTCCCTTACATCAAAGCCGCTGGCGAAGTTAAAACCAAGCCCACCCAGCAATCCGTCGCAAAACTACGCGAACTCGGCATTCAACCCGACATCATCATCTGCCGCACCGAGGCTGATCTCGACGAAGACAACCGCAAAAAAATCGCGATGTTCTGTAACGTTGAGAAAAAGAACGTCGTCGCTTTCCGCGATGTCGATCACACTATTTACGAATGCCCGCTCGATCTCCGCAGAGATAAAATCGACCGACTCGTCGTTGATAAAATCGGACTTGGCCACACGCCTTCGCCCAACCTCGAAAAATGGGAGGCCTTCGTCCAACGCGTCATCCATCCCAAGCATAAAGTCACCATCGCAGTTGCCGGAAAATATATCGAACTCCAGGATGCTTATAAATCCATCTACGAATCCCTTATCCACGCCGGAGCTTTTCATGACACCAAAGTGCAAATCGTCCGCGTCGAAGCAGAGGCCATCGAAGATCAGGGTGCGAAAGCCGTCATCGGTGATGTAGATGGCATCCTCGTTCCAGGTGGATTTGGAGATCGTGGAATCGAAGGGAAAATTCTCGCCGCCAAATACGCTCGCGAAAACAACATCCCTTACTTCGGCATCTGCCTCGGCATGCAAATCGCCACTATAGAATTCGCACGTAACAAATGCGGCCTCAAAAACGCCAACTCCACCGAGTTTGATAAAAATACTCCTCATCCCGTCATCTGCCTCCAAGAAGAACAAAAAGGAGTCACTGACATGGGCGCCACC
>CAMCYT010000048.1 GCA_945885485.1 Prosthecobacter debontii | reverse complement strand
AAGCTCCTTCGTTGACTTCGTTACCTTCCCACCCCGATGAAGTCGGGGCTGTAAAAAAATCTTAATCAATGCATCCTCAGTATTACAAAGCCGACCGACTTTCAGAAGAAATCATCGGCGCGGCAATTGAAGTCCACCGCGATAAAGGGCCCGGATTGATCGAGTCAATCTACGAATGGTGCCTTACCAAGGAGTTAGATTTACGGAGTTATTCATACGTTAATCAAAAGCCGGTTGAAATTTCCTATAAGGGATTTCTCAAACAAGAAGACCTCCGGTTGGATATCCTTGTCGAAGACTGCATACTCATCGAAGCCAAGTCGGTTTCGAAGATTCTTCCCATTCACAAAGCCCAGCTTCTGAGTTACATGAAACTGCTCGATGTTCCGATCGGACTCCTTATCAACTTCAATGAAATCAGGGTCATCGATGGTATTCATCGGTTGATTCTTCCCGGTGCTAATAAAGAACCCCACGATTTCCAAAGTGACGTTTCGGTGATCAATTTAACATAAGATTGGAAAAAATTCTTCATTCTCATATCTTCAGCCAAAGAATCGTAAAGCCAAGCCAAGCCGCCGCGCGAAGCCCCTTCGTTGACTTCGTTACCTTCTGTGAAAAAATAAAGATTCTTACAGAAGGCCGCAAAGAGAACGAAGGATGTTCCAACCCCTCATTCTCAAATCAACTGCCAAAGAACCGAAAAACTCAAAGCCAAACTTCTACGCGAAGCTCCTTCGTTGACTTCGTTACCTTCTGTGAATAATTAGACCTGCCATTATGAAATTTATCTTCCTGTTCCTCGCCTTCGCCATCACCGCATCTGCGGAGCCGAAACAAATCGGTTGGTTCGAGCCGGTTGTTAGAAACATCGAAGGATGGACGGTTTCCATTGATCCGAAATTGCTCGAAGGAGAATTTGCAAAGGATGGTGAGCTGGCGTTGAAAATGTTAGCCAATCACCTGCAGCGCATCATCATCCTGATGCCGGAGAAACAACTTGCGGACATGCGTAAAATCGGGATTTGGATAGAACACAAGCATCCGGAGTTGGGTTCTATGCAATATCACCCGGGGAAAGATTGGTTGGTGAAAAAGGGCTATCATCCGGATTTGGTGAAGAAAGTTCACATTCCAGTCGCGAGCGCGCTTTACTCCAAGAGTTACATGCTCAAGCAGCCAGCGGTGATTCTCCATGAGCTGGCACACGGTTATCACGATCAGGTACTGAGCTTTGATCATCCGGAAATTCTGGCCGCATTCGATGCGGCGGTGAAGCGCGGCGACTACGAAAAAGTCATGCTCTACGACGGACGTGAGGTAAAACATTACGCGCTCACCGATCACAAAGAATATTTCGCCGAGGCCACGGAAGCGTTGCTATACCGCAACGATTTCTATCCATTCGTTTCAGCCGAGCTCAAAAAACACGATCCGAAAATTTACGAGCTGTTGCAGCAAATCTGGGGAGCACATGCCAAACCCTAAGAGGTTTCCTAAACAATCAAGAAAAGAGGAATTCAACCGCAGATGGACAGGATAGACGCAGATAACAAGAAGAGATAAAGACCGGAAATATAGAAAGTCCTCAGTATTTAATCATTCTTCCATCTGCGTTCATCCTGTTCATTTGACTACGTTTCACTCCGTCCATGTCCGCTTCGCTCCCATTGTGGTTTAAACATTTTTCCCGTTTTGCTGATCGCATTTTTAAGACGGCTTCTAACAAAAATTCTTAGATTCCATGAAATTTATTATATCAACCTTTTTGCTTACGCTGGGTAATTTTTCCAGCTCGCATGCGGATGAAACACGCAAACCAAACGTGATCCTGATCATGGCGGATGATCTAGGTTATCGGGATCTCAGTTGCTTCGGTCATCCATCGATCCAAACGCCAGTGCTCGATCAGCTCGCCAAAGATGGCTTGCGTCTAACCAATTTTCATTCCGGCGCGCCTGTCTGCACCCCCTCGCGCATGGCGCTTCTAACCGGCGCGTATCCGGTCAGGCTTGGCTGGACGCAAGGAGTTGGGGGTTATCTGATGGGCGGTAAAGACGGCATGAGTTCCGATGCCCTCACTCTCGCGGAAATTTTCAAGGCGGAAGGTTACGCCACGGGAATTTCCGGGAAATGGCACATCGGCCGCCTGCCAGGAAGCCGCCCGCACGAGCAAGGGTTTGATAGCACGTTCTATAACCCGATGAGTAATAACCAGCTCAAGGAAATCTGGCGCAAAGATGAGATCGCCATCAAGGATGTGGATAACCGGAATTTCACCGAACTATTCACTAACGAAGCCTTGCGCTTCATTCGTGAGAATCACGAAAAACCTTTCTTTCTCTATCTCCCCCACACCGCTCCGCATTTTCCGGTCGAAGCTCATCCGGATTGGAAAGGAAAATCCAAGTTCGGCAAATATGGCGATGTGGTTGAGGAACTCGATGCGCGGATTGGTGAGCTGATCAAACTGTTAGAAGAACTGAAGCTCAGGGAGCGCACTATGATCGTCTTTCTTTCCGACAACGGCGCCCAAGGCGATCAGGCTGCGAGTAACTTGCCGCTGCGCGGAAAAAAATGGAGCCCATTGGAAGGTGGAACACGTGTCCCCGGCATTGTCAATTGGCCCAGAAAAATTCCCGCCAACCAAACCAGCGACTCCCTCATTGCCGCCATCGATCTTTTGCCGACTCTTTGTCGCGCGGCCGGAATTGATCTGCAAAATCACAGCAAAGGCCAACCCATCATCGATGGCTTGGATATCTTTGAAACCCTCACCGGAAAATCCGAAAAACATCCGCGCACCGAACTCCTCCACTGGCACGGAAAATCCGCCATCCCCCAAGCGCTGACCCAAGGCGATTGGAAACTGTTTCTTGATCAACGCGATACCATAGACGGCGCCGATCCCACCAAGAAAGCTGACGGCCATGGCTCCCCCGCCCTTTACAACCTGCGCGACGACATCGGCGAAGCCAAAGACCTCAGCCAAACCCATCCGGAAAAAGTCGAAGCCCTTACCCAGCGCGCAAACGAACTCATCCAAGAACTGAACACTAGTGCGAAACTAAAAATCGCTACTCCAGAAAATTAAATCCATCCCTGTAACTCCTCTTTACTACTACTCATTGATTACCATGAAAAACCTTATCATTATCCTAATCGCAACGATGGCAATCGTTGCCTCAAACGTTAACGCCGAAATCGCTGTGAAATCCGGCGAGACCATTGCCTTCATGGGCGACTCGATCACTCAGGCTGGCAACAAGAAGGGCGGCTATGTGTCTTTGGTCATGAGCGCCCTGAAGAGCCAAGAATTGGAAGTGCAGCACATTGCCGCAGGCAAAAGCGGACACAAATCCACGGACATGCTCGCGCGCTTGGAAGCGGATGTGATCAGTAAAAAACCGCAGTGGATGACGCTGAGCTGCGGAGTGAACGACGTCTGGCATTTCAAACTGGTGCTCGGCGATCGCACCTTTGAGGGCGTAGGCATCGACGACTACAAGAAGAACATCACTGCCATCATCGAGAAATGCCAAGCGGCTAACATTAAAGTCGTGGTGCTGACCTCGACCATGATTGGTGAGGATGCCAGCAAGGAACTCAACCAGATGATGATTCCCTACAACGATTTCCTCCGCCAGATTGCCAAGGAAAAAGGTTGTTTGCTCGCCGACCTCAATACCGACATGCAGGCACAGCTTAAAACCATCCCCGATGTCCCAGGCAAACCCAATACCTTTGGCGCTTACTTCTACGGCGGCGAAGTTCAGAACAAACTGACCAGTGATGGTTGCCACATGAATTCGGAAGGCAACAAGATGATGGCCCGCGGCATCCTCCGCGCGTTCGGCATGACCGCCGCTCAATTGGTGGAAGCTGAGAAGGCTTGGTGAGTTGGAATTTCAATTCAGTTTTTTACAGCCCCGACTTCATCGGGGTGGGAAGGAAACGAAGGCAACGAAGGAGCTGACGCACTGCAGCTTGGCCCACTTTTAGTCAAAGCGAAAAAATTGAGAATGAGGAGTTGGAACATCCTTCGTTCTCTTCGTTTCCTTCCCACCCCGATGAAGTCGGGGCTGTTCAAACTCTTCTGTATTTTTTACAGAAGATAACGAAGTCAACGAAGGGGCTAACGCACGTTGCCTTGGCTCTAGGTATACTCAATGTGAAAAATTTAATCCCAGTGTCGGAAGTTTACCTGCTGATCCCACGTTCAACTCCCCACAGAAACATTTACGGTTTCAATTTCTGCCAGACTTCGTTTTGACGCAGCAGCTCGGGAATCCATGGCGGATCGTAAAAGGCGAAGAAGGGTTTGCCTGTGGGGTTGAGGTTGTTCTCGGCGACCAGCTTGGCGAGAGATTCGGTCGCGGTTTTGCGCTTGTCTGCTTTGTTCCATCCGGAAAAGTTTAAGACCGCATAGCTTCCACCCTCGATTTTTGCGACGGCTAAGCCTTTGGCATTTGGAGCCGGGGAACCGTTTTTTGCGACTTCCGCAGGGATCATGAAACTCATGCTTCCGCTTTTTTTTGTTTCCGATGCATCGTTAACAAAGACCGGAGAGGTCATGCTAATTTTCTTATTCTGGTCGTTTTCGCCGCTGATATATTTGAAGAGTTGGCGGAAAGATGTGTCTCGTTTCTCCATATCCTCCATAGGCGAGGAAACGATGGGGATATTGGCGTATTTCCTGACCTCGAAGTCACCATTTTTTTGAATGGTTTCGTATGCGGGTTTTTCGATCGTGCAGGATGTGAGTGTTGCGATCAGTAAAGCGAAAAGGACTTTCATGAGAGTACAGATTCCGCTGGGAAATGGGGAAATCAAACGGGAATTTTTTAATCAGAACCCATTGCCGAACAAGATGAGGATACATCTTAGTATATGTGGCATCAAAGAATCGAAGCTAACACTCACCGCTGAGTAGCGGCACGGCCATATCCTGCCTGTGCCTCGTGGAGGGAGACAGATTTGTCACCATTTTTATCGTAGTATTTCACGACATCAGCAGCGGTATACGAGACTGTTCTGGATGTGCCTTTGAGACTGTTGATGCCGTCGTCGATTTCTTTTGTATTGAGCAAACCGTTGCCGTTGTAGTCCCAGCGATCGAATTTTTCCATGAGGCCGAGCATTTGTTTTTCAGATTTGGTTTGTGGAATGTTAGAGACAGTGCCGGAGGCGCAAGCAGCGAGTAGACATGCGGCGAAAGTCGGGAGTAAAAATTGGAAGCTCATGTGAATGTGGAGATATCGTTGAAAATATTTAGATCAAGCCTGATGATGTCTAAACCGACTAAACGGTCAAGGCTGCTTGCTTGCGCGGGTCTTGATTTTCACTGGCCCTTCTGCACGGCGTCTTCGGCGCGAACGATCTGTTTGGCCTCTAACAATTTTTCCCGGAGTTTAGGATAAGCGATTTCTTGAACGGAGGTATTGGATTCGATCGCCACACTAGCGGCGATGGAGGCACTTTGTGAGAGTGCCATGAAAACCGGCTCCATGCGGATCGAGCCGTGTGCGACATGGGATGTGGAAAGACAGATGGGCGAAAAAAGGTTTTCGCACTCGCCTTTGCGCGGGATGATGGAGCGGTAAGAAATACCGTAGGGTTTTGGAGGGACACGCCAGATGACCCCGTCGCTTTGGGCAAGGCCCTCCTCGGTCACGAAATGCTGCACACAGTGGGAATCCATTCCAAACGAACCGAGTGCGACCGGATCAAGAGCGCTGCGTTTGCCTTCGCAATCCTGCTGGGTCATGACGTAGTCGCCGATCATGCGTCGCGCCTCGCGGATGTAGATCATCCATGGCCAGCCACCGTTGTCGGTGAATTCATCTTTCGGCAGGCCGTAGGCGGAAACTTTTTTGCGGATCTCTTCTGGCACACGAGGATGGTTGGAGAGCGTCCAAAGAAAGCCGCGGATGTAGGTTTGGTGCTCTTTTTCGATTTCAATACGTCGCTCGTAACTTGCTTCAGGATAATCCCAGTTCGCGCCCGCGTGGTCGGAGCCGATGGCGTGCATGTTGTTCCAATCCACCTTGGATCCCTTTCCTGACAACGGTTCAATCAAGGCAGGCAAGCGCAGATCGCCGGCGTCGAAATTTCTTAACAACAGTTCGTGATCGACTTCCCGGTAGCCTTCGGGTTTTTCGATGGGAATGCGTCGATTGGGATCGGTGGTCAGACAAACGCGATAGTTGTAGGCTTGGATTTTCTTATCGCCTTGTCCGTTGGCGAGGCCGTCGATTTGGAAAACGTAAGGCAGCAACCCGTTTTTCGGATCTCCTTTGACGAGATAGGGATCCACATTTTTGATGAAATGATCTTTGTCGCGTTGGGTGTAATGCAGGCGTGGTTTGGTATCGCCACGGCGCACACCTGCAAGATGCTCGTTGTATTGACTCTCGGGCTCCCGTCCAACGGTGTAGCTAACGCCTGCTGCCGCCATGAGATCGCCGACGTATGTGGCGTCGATGAACATTTTTCCTCGATAGGTTTTTCCGCTGAGGGTGGTGATGGACTCGATGCGTTTGCCAATCATCTTTACTCCCTTGTTACGGTCTAACAGCTCTTTATAAACAACCATCACCTCGGCATCTCCGATGATTTTTTGAAAAACCTTGAGACCTACATGTGGTTCGAAGCTGCGCACGTATTCCGCGCCGTAAGCAGCAGCGACCCCGTCATAAAACTCCGATGCTATCCCGCCAAAGGTCCCGCGTCTCCCGAGAAAATCGGTTGCCCCGAGCCCGCTCGCGCTCATGCCGCCAAGAAATGCCGTGGGGCTTACGAGAATCACCGAGTGCCCGCGGCGTTTGGCATCGACTGCCGCCGTTACAGCACCCGACGAATCACCATACACGACGATGTCATAGACCTCAAGAGCGTCCTCGGCATACGTTTGGCCAATACCTACAAACATGAGCGAGAGACAAGCTAAGTGCTGGATGAGGAATTTTGACATTGGGTTTATGAAGATTTGGGCTGTTTATACGAATGGATGAGGGATGATCTAGCGAACAAAAATCTATAAATGAGAAACGTATAATTATGCGTTTCCAATTCTTGCAAAGATCCATAAATCCATCGAGACTCGCGCGAATGTTCCGAATCCTGATAGCTTGCTTGGCTCTTATCGCACCGTGTGCCGCTCAAACGAAACGTGTTTGGCAGCCGATTATTGATTATTCGATTTCCTTTCCCGGAGATCGGCCTGATGCAGCGCCGATGATCAATCCGTTCGAAAACTTCACGCACATGGCATCCGACTTTGGTTGGATGGGACCGGGCGGTGGGCGTATTGATTCCAAAGGCGGCATCATCAATGTGAAGCCGGACGGCGAGTGGACGGGCGCATGGCATTCGTTGGCCGGGCTGGGCGCACAGAGTAACCGTACGTTCGATCCAACCGATGTGATCGGTCTGGGCGGTCCGGTGGAAAAGCGTTGTGGTGTCCGCGAGCTTGTAGTCAATGCGAGTGGCAAAGGAGTTTTACGTCTGGAGCTCATCAATGTCAGCCGCGAGGTGGTTTGGAAAACTTCCCTGACGCTCGCCAGTAATGCTACCAAGACGTATCTTTTCCCTCTTGATGCGAAAGCGTTGGGCGAAATCAAAATCATGAACTGGATCGCCGAGCCCGGTTGCAATCTCCGGCTTTCCTCCATCGGGTTCATTGCCCAGAGGCCTGAGATGTCGATTGAAGAATGGGCATTCCGAATTTCTCTGGGTAAACTGCGCCGTTGCCATGATATTGAAAGCGGCCTGACCCGGGATCGCGGCCACACGCCCAGCGGTGAATATGAGTCGATTGCCTCAACGGGATTTCACGCGTTGGCAAGTGCGTTGGCTTTCTCCGAGGGGATTATTGATAAGCAGAAAGCGACCTTGGAAGTCTCGAAAACTCTAACAGCTCTCCAGTCATTACCCACCGCCGCAGGATTTTTTCCGCATTTTGTCCATAGCGGAAAGGATGGTCGCAGCACCATCGTGCCGGGCACGGAATTCAGCACGGTCGATACCGCGATCGCGTTGCACTCACTATTGTTAGCGACGCAGATTCTTGAGTTGCCGGAATGGAATCAACAGGTTGTCGCGATGATCGCACGACTCAATTTTGATGCGGTGACCGATGCCGAAGGATGGATTAGCCATGGATTTCTGGATGATGGGAAAACGCTGTTGCCCTCGGCATGGCGTGACTGGGGTGGAGAGACGGCATTGGTTCTTGCACTCGAAGCGATGATACCCGACCGCCAACCGCGCGGCAAAATGATACCCAGTGGTGAGCCATATCGAGGGGTTGGTTTTATTGCTGAGATTCAAAGTTTGTTTTACCCGGATTTTGACAGGAAGGATCTCGACCTCGTATCTTCGGTCTCTTGGCCGGACATTCGCAAAAAGCTGCTCGTGGGCCAGACATCATATCTGAAAAATCATTGGCCGAATTCGGCTGCGGCGCAGTCAGGAATATTCGGACTCTCAGGGGGAGAATCCGGCATGCCTGGCGCCGGATATACCGCGAACGGGATCGAAGTCATGGGCGTCCGTTGGATTCATCCTCACTATATGCTGATGGGTCTCGCGCTCAGCAACCCCGAGCAATATGCAAAAGGCTTAAGCGCTCTCGACGCGAAACAATTTCTCTATCCTTTCGGCTTACCCGAAAACATCGAGGCTGATCTCCGCCTCCACAATCCCATGCAAGGCTCTCTCAACGCTGGCTTCGAAGCCATCTCCGCTTATCACGGTTGGAAAAAGCGTAATAACCAAGACAATGTGATCGATGTGGCATCGAAAAGTCATCCGCTTTTAAGAAAAGCAGCAAGTCGCTTTTATCAAATTGAGCCTTAGCCGCTTCTATAAAGTAATATGCGCTCCCAATTCGACCACGCGTCCGGGAGGTAATTGAAAGTATGCGGTGGCTGGCGATGCATTGCGCGCCATGACGGCGAAAAGAAACAGCCGCGCCCGATCGAACAGCCCTGCATTTTTGCCGACTCCGTAAGTTTCCCGACCGAGGAAATAAGTGGCTTTGTTAGGATTGAAGTGCAGGGATTCCGGCAACAGTTCTTTGAGCGCATGTGGCACGGCTGGGCTATCGGCAAATCCGAATTGGAGAGTGACGCGGTGGAGTCCTTCTCCGAGATCTTGGTGGGCCATTCTCTCTGGTCCGGTCGCGTGTGGCTCATCCGATGTGGAAACATGGAGCAGAATAACCTGCTGATGGAGCACTTGGTTGTGCTTGAGGTTGTGAAGCAGTGCGGTGGGTACTTTTGTGTCCTTGCCACTCATATAAACCGCAGTGCCAGATACGCGGTGGATCTTGCCTTTTGAGAGTTCATCCAGCAGGTTGCTAACAGGAAGAGCACTGGCAAGAATACGTTTATAAAGCAGTTTGCGTCCCCAAATCCAGATCAGCATCAGCGACATGATCGCTCCGCCCGTCACCAGCGCTAGCCATCCGCCATGCGCAATTTTCAAAGCGTTCGCAGCCAGGAACGCGCCGTCTAACAGAAGAAACAGGGCGGTGAGTGAGAAGGCTTTGGCAAAGGACCAGTTCCAGCAGGCTCGCGCGGCCGAGTAGAACAGAACCGAAGTGATGGTCATGGTGAGCGCGATGGCGATACCGTATGCACCTGCTAGATTTGCGGATGTTTCAAAGCCGATGACTAGGAAAATACAGGCAAAGGCGAGCATCCAGTTCACCATGGGCACATAGACTTGTCCGGCTGAGTGCTCGGATGTGTAGCGGACGAGGAAACGGGGTAGGCAGCCAAGTTGGATCGCCTGAGTGGTGAGAGAAAACGCGCCTGTGATGAGAGCTTGGCTGGCGACAACCGCGGCGGCGGTGGCCAGTAGCGTGAGAGGAAAGCGCAGGAACTCAGGGGCGAGCAGGAAGAAAGGACTGCGAATGGCTGCGGCATCTGTCGTCAACAGCGCGGCTTGACCGAGGTAATTTAGCACCAAACATGGCAACACGACCGAGAACCAGCCGATACGGATGGGTCGTCTGCCAAAGTGGCCGAGGTCGGCATAAAGGGCTTCACCTCCTGTGACGGCGAGGAACACGGCTGCAAGCAAGGGCAGGGCGTGTCTCCACTCTCGGATGAGGAAGGTCACTCCTTCCAAAGGGCTGAGAGAGAGCAGGATTTGCGGTTGGGAAAAGATTTCCTTAAGGCCGAGAAGCCCGATGGTGGAAAACCAGAGCAGAACGATGGGACCAAAGAGAACGCCGACTTTTCTGGTGCCGAAACGTTGAATGGCAAACAGCGTTGCGAGAATGGCGACAGCGACGGGAACGGTCCAGTGCGCAAGCATGGGCGCACTAACAGAAAGGCCTTCCACGGCACTCAATACGGAGATGGCGGGAGTGAGCATGCCGTCCGCATACATCAGCGCAGCTCCCGCGAGACCGAACAGCAGGACTTTCCCCGCTCGTGAGCCATTTTCCTGTTTCGTCGCACCTCGAATCAAGGCTGATAAGGCGAGGATGCCGCCTTCGCCCTTGTTATCGAGCTTGAGGATGATGAAGAGATATTTGACCGTCACCACGAGCAATAAAGACCAGACGACCAAAGAGGCCGCGCCGGTCAAGTTGTGCGCATCGATGTGGGCCCCATGTGAGCCTGAAAAGCATTCGCGAAACGCATAGATCGGACTCGTTCCAATATCGCCAAAGACGATTCCAAGTGCAGCAATGGTAGTGGCCGCTAGCTTCGGCTTCTGGTGATTTGGGGCTGAGATGGAAGAATTCATGAGACCGAGAGCGAGCCGCCGCAGCGCTTTCCTAGCAACCCTAAGGCAGTCTGACCAGTGGCAAATACATCCCAGAAAATGTGTTTTTCCGCCAAAATTATGAAAAGAAAACCACAAAACTCCCGTTAAGGTTTAAGTTATGATTAAACCCTCACCCTCTTTCTTCCTCGGAGTTCTCATGCTTACAGGAACGGCAGCATGGTCCGCAAAGCCTCAGCCAGCCGCACCTTTGACAACCAATGGAGATAAACTCAAAACGGAGTATACCGAGACTCTCGCCGCGTTGCAGGCAGATATCACGAAGGCGCTTCCAACCGTCAGCGATGCAAAGAAAGCTGCGTTTGCACAAGCCCGTGAAGCGGCACTGAAAGCAGCCACAGATGCCGATGCGGTGCAGGTTGAGCTCGGTAAAATCGGCGCGGCCAAAGGCTCCATCGAACATGCCAATGGCAAGTGGATCGGCGGCGCCGAAAAAGGTATCTCTGCTGCAAAGGCGGCGCTTCAAAAAGCCACCACCCCTGAAGCAAAAGCTGCGGCGGAAAAAGACCTGGCAAACTGGGAGGCCAATAAAAAGGAAGGTCTGGCCGCCCTTAAAGAGCGCACGGAAAATTACGAAAAGCTAAAAGCCAACGAGCCGGCTTTACGCAAAGCTTTCGATGCCGCCCAAGCCGCCATGACTCAGGCCAAAGACAACGAGATGAAACTCGCCAATTCGCTTTTCACCGATCTGAACAGCGTCCTCGGCACCGATAAAATCGATGGCAAACTCGTAAAAGCCAACATCCTCACTCACGCCACGCCTTATGGCTTGGCGGCTTTTGCCGAGAAGAGCGCGGCGGAAAAAACACTAGTCACCCAGCTTCTCGCCAACGAAAAACTGATGAAAGAGATGCTCCTCGCAGGTGGCGCGCGTTTTGGAAAATACGGGGAAGCAATGAAGATTTACACCGACATTCAAAAAGCCAGCCCGAAAGCGAAATCCGATCTTTTCCAACGCCTCGCCCTCGCCACCGCGCTTGAACACGCCAACCCCATCGCCCAAGGCAACGCCAAAGCCGTGACCGACGGACCAGCTGTTGTCGATCCGGTCAAACGTTACCTCCACTACGAAAAAGCCTACCTCGATGGCGAGCTCGACCCAGCCTTCAAAGATCTCACCACCTGGGAATATCGTTTCGTCATCAATCACGATGTGCCCGATGAAATTTCCACATGGGGCCGTAAGATGCTCCAGACCTATCGCCCCGATCACATCTACACTCCGGATTACGGCTGGCGCTATGTTGCCGCCGTGAAAAGCGAAGTTCCTTATGGTTCAGAAAATCAGAAATACGACGTCGACACCCTCCACCAACATCAGAACATCGCCAAAAACGGCGGCATCTGCGGTCGTAGGGCGTTTTTCGGCCGTTTCATGCTCCGTTCATTTGGCATCCCGACCTGGGGTGTGACCCAGAAAGCCCACGCCGCCCTCAGTCACTGGACGCCGAAAGGCTGGGTAGTCAACCTCGGCGCGGGTTATCAACACAGTTGGTGGGATAAAGACGATGTTTCCCTGAGCGGCAACCAGTTTCTCATGGAAGCCCAGGCCCGCGAACACACCGATGAATACATCAAAGTCCTACGCGCAGAATGGATCGGCCGCATCCTTAGCGAGCCCGCCTATAACGAACGCAAAAAGGTCGCTGGCGGATTCTGGAGCAACCTTGCCCTTTTCCAATCCCGTATTCTAGCTTCGAAATCCGCCTCTCTCGGTCCCCTCGGCCAAGAACTCGGTGAGGCAAACGAGAAAGAACAAAAAGTCGTTTCTGAAACAGTGAACGCAGCCGATCAAAAAGCATCCGTGAAAAACGGAGTGATCAACATCCCTTCCGTCGCCTACACCAAAGGCACCGGCAAAGCAGCGGCGATGAAAAGCTACAGCAGCGGGGGAACGCAAATCCACGCGCTCGGCGGGTTCAAAACCCAATACGAGTTCGAGGCCCCAGCGGCCGGCAAATATGCCCTCGCTGCCAAAGTCGCTACCGTCCAATCTGGCCAGATTTTCATCCTTTCCACCAACGCCGCCAAGCCCACCGAACTCCCGGTGCCATACACCATAGGCGCATGGGAAGCGACCACACCTATCGAAGTCACTCTCGAAAAAGGCAAAAACACCCTCAACTTCGAGCTCAAAACCGGGAGCCGCGGCGTGACGATCAAGGATTTCACCCTGACCTCGGCGAAGTAAGCTTACCTATCATGAAAACCCTCGGAGCACTCGGAAACGATCGCCCCGAGGGTTTTTTGCGATCCGGAATCTTCAACTTCTGTATGTTTGAGGTATCTGCAGGCTAGGTTAAGCCCAGAAACTTTTTTTAAAAAAAACTTCCAATTCCCACCAATCATGGCTGAATAAATTCAATATTGCGGTAGAAAATAATTGTGCTTTGTGAATATACCATGTATTCGAAACGCACGGATTTACAAACCCCCAAGATTCAGTAGTCCCAATTTAAGCAAAACCTATTTATGAAAAATCATTCGTTTTCATGTTTCATCACGCTTTTCCTATGCTTCGGTCTCTTCTCATCTTTGGCGTTCTCCCAACAAGTCGCTGAGAAAATCTACGGCAAAGAACACCCGTTCACCATTCAGGAACTGCCTGCGGGAAAACTGAAAACCAAACTGGAAACACTCAATCCTGTGTCCCAAGAGAAAGCCATGCGCTGGATGCACAAGCTGACTTTCAAAGAATTCGATGCAGCTGAGCACATGCGCGTCGATGATGACGGTGGAATTTTCACGATCTGCCCCGACGGCCACGGCAACTGCGATGGCCACTCCCATGCAAAAGCGAGCGTCGTCGAAACCCAACCCTCCGCCGGGACCCCGGGCACTGGAAATGCCTCCGTTCCGATCAGTGCACCTCCAGTTTACAACTCCAGACCCGCCGCGCAATTCCACCTTTACCTCGATTTCAACGGCGCTGTCGTTTCAGGTAAAGCATGGAACTCTTCTTACAGCGTGACCAGCTGGGATTGTAAGCCTTGGGGA
>CAMCYT010000047.1 GCA_945885485.1 Prosthecobacter debontii | reverse complement strand
AACTGCGGATGAACACGGATGAAGAAATGATATGAGTGACTTCTCCAATGTATCCGTGTTCACCTGTGCTAATCCGTGGTTCATTTCTTTTTTAGCCTAAATTTATGGATTGCGTTGATCCCGGAAAAAACTTCAGCTCTTGGCGCGATGCTGCCAGAAAGTTGTTAGAACGACGCATCGATCCACAAAATATTTCATGGGAAACAGGCGGTTTGTTCGAGGCAGCCGTCGTCCGTGAAGAGCCCTCACCCTACCGCATCCCGAAAGTGCCCGCCGCTTTTCTGGAACTTGCCGAAACCGTCGCCTACCACAACAATCCCTCCCGTTGGCCACTGCTCTATCAGATTTTATGGCGCATCACCCACGGCGGTGAGCGCCACCTCCCCGCCATCGCGAGTGATCCAGATATAGCTACCGTACGCCTTATGGAAAAATCCGTGAGGCGCGAGATTCACAAAATGCATGCCTTCGTTCGCTTTCGCCTGATCGAAACCGATCCAGAATCCGGCCGCGAGCGTTACGCAGCGTGGTTTGAGCCTGATCATTACATCGTAGAGCCCGGCTCAACGTTTTTCAAAAAACGTTTTCCCAACATGGACTGGAGCATTCTCACCCCGAAAGGCTGCGCGCATTGGAATGGAAAATCTCTCGTCTTCACTCCTGGAATCGCGAAAAATCCCATCGAAAATCCTGATCAGATTGAAACCGCTTGGCTGACTTATTACCGCAACATATTCAATCCCGCTCGCCTCAAGATCAAGATGATGCAAACCGAGATGCCAAAGCGTTACTGGAAAAATCTCCCCGAAGCCGAACTCATCGATGAGCTTATAGAATCAAGTAAACCCCGCGTAGCCGAGATGCTTAACGAAGCTCTTCGCCCGGTGAAACCGCGTCCGAAAAATGCTTATCTGGATCGCTTGGAAAAAATGTCGGAGGATGAGCGTCAAGAATGAATCCGGCGGAGGCTCTGGACTGCTGCGATTTTTCGCAGCTCTTTGACTTGGCTCGCTGTTCTTGAAGTGCAGGGCAATACTTCACGTATTTTTTCAACCCATCAAGCCTGACAGCTGGGAATAGGAATCCCGGCAGGCCATAGCCTGCGGCGCCCTTGAAACAGTTTAATCCTCTATTATTCTGGCGCCTTCCGCAGGCCGGCTGGAGAAAATTTCTGGAGCGAAGCCAAAGGTGGCTTCGTAGGATTTCACGAGGGCAGCGGCGATGGCTTCCGCTTTTGCGGTTTCGCAGAGAGTGACGGTGGAGCCACCGAAGCCACCGCCGGTCATCCGGGCACCAATGACGCCGCCAGCTGTACCGATTTCAGAAGCGGTTGCAACGAGGTGATCGAGCTCGGGGCAGGAGACTTCGAAATCGTCTCTGAGTGAATTGTGACTCTCATACATGAGCTGGCCGAGCTTGGAAAAACTGCCTTGTTTCAAAGCATCAACTGCACCCATGGTCCGCGTAATTTCACCAACCACGTGGCGACTGCGACGGAACGTAACCTCACTCATCGCGGAAGACGCAGATTCGAGATCTTCTGGAGAAACATCCCGCCAACTCGATTTCCCAATAGCAGCAAGGCCGTCCTCGGTGCTTCTCCGGCGAGCAGCATAGCCACCATCCGAGAGCTCATGAGAAACTTTTGTGTTAGAAACGAGGATGGTCAGCGATGGGTCAGTGAACGGGACGAGCTCAACATCTGTGGAGCGACAATCGATCAGCACAAGTTGGCCGTCTTTTCCAAACGCAGAGGCGAATTGATCCATGATCCCACAAGGAACACCGGCGAAATCGTGTTCGGCTTTCTGCGCGAGCAGGGCTTTTTCACGGGTCTCTAATTTCACTCCTGTTAAAGATTCTAACAAGGTCGCAACCGCGCATTCTAGCGCAGCGGAAGAGGAAAGTCCGGCTCCACCCGGCAGGCTGGAAACGATGAACGCATCGAAACCCGGGACGGCAATCCCGCGATTCCGGAAACCCTGCACGACTCCACGCAGGTAGTTCGACCATTTCGGATCGGCTATTTTCTGATCCTCAGTGACAGAAAAAACCGCGCCTTCGGGATCAAACGCTGTGGCAACTCTGGCTTCACTGCTACCGTTTGGTGCGGCAGCGATCACAACCATACGCTCAATCGCAAATGGAAGCACGAAGCCGTCGCAGTAATCGATGTGTTCCCCAATCAAGTTCACGCGCCCGGGAGCGACCGCTACATGAGTGGCATCGTTTCCGAAATGCTCACGAAAAATTGCCCGGGCATGTTGTGCGAGAGACTGGGTCGTCGAATTAGGAGAAAGCATAGAAACGTGATTCCGAGAGATTTAAGCCAAGTCGAAGTAGATGACGATCACAATGAATACAAGAATTACCCACTCCTCGGTCGCGTAATTGGAATGAAATTCACCTAAATGCGTCCTACCCGAGGGGTTCGAGTAAAATTCCTGAAATTTCCGGTTTGCAAGCGGGGTTTGCAAGCGTTCAATGACACCCTCTCAACGAGCTTATGAGCAAATCCACCTACCGCATCGCTGTCGGCGCCGATCATGGCGCATTCGAAATGAAAAACACCATCGTCGCCCATCTCCGCGCAGCGGGTCATGAGGTCGAGGATTTCGGCACGAACACTAACGAATCGGTGGATTACCCAGACTTCGGAAATGCTGTGGCCCGCAACGTCGCCGACAGCACGTTCGATTTCGGCATCCTTGCTTGCACTTCAGGAGTCGGCATGGCGATCGCTGCGAATCGCTTCCGCCATGTCCGCGCCGCGAATGTCCGCGATGTTGAGGAAACCATCACCACCCGCATGCACAACGATGCGAACGTGCTTTGCCTTTCCGGAAAACACACGGACATCGAAACCGCGAAGCAAATGGCGGATGCCTTTGTCGCAACGGCTTTCGAAGGCGGTCGCCATGAAGCACGCGTTTGCAAATCTTCCGGCAGCCGTATCGCAGTGACCGATCCAGCACTTTACGAAGCCATCGTCGGTGAAGAGCATCGCCAGCGGAATCACATTGAACTGATCGCATCGGAAAACTTTGCGTCGCCCGCCGTGATGGAAGCGCAGGGATCTTTGCTCACGAACAAATACGCCGAGGGATATCCGGGCAAGCGTTGGTATGGTGGCTGCGAATACGTCGATATCGTCGAGACTCTCGCCATCGAACGCGCGAAAGAACTTTTCTGTGCCGATCACGCCAACGTGCAGCCGCACTCCGGTTCACAAGCAAACACCGCTGTCTATTTCTCCGTGCTCAAGCCAGGTGATAAAATTTTCACCATGGATCTTGCGCACGGCGGTCACCTCACTCACGGTCACAAAGCGAATTTCTCGGGTCGCTTCTATGATGTCACGCATTACGGCGTTTCTCCTGACGACGAGCGCATCGATTACGCGGAACTAGAAAAAACCGCGCGTTCGCTCAACCCCGCGCTGATCACCGTTGGCGCATCTGCTTATTCACGCGAGATTGATTTCGAGCGCATGGGTAAACTCGCACGTGAGATCGGTGCATACTTGTTTGTCGATATGGCGCACATCGCCGGACTCGTTGCTGCGGGCGTCCATCCGAGCCCCGTCCCACACGCAGATTTCGTTACCTCCACCACCCACAAATCCCTGCGCGGACCACCCGGTGGTATCATTCTTTGCAAAGAAGAGTTCGCGAAAAAAATCGACTCGCAGGTTTTCCCCGGCATCCAAGGCGGACCACTCATGCACGTCATCGCTGCGAAAGCCGCCTGCTTCGGCGAGGCACTCAAGCCGGAGTTCAAAACTTACTCACAACAGGTCGTGAAAAACGCTCAAGCCATCGCCGCGCGTCTCACGCATCACGGTTTCCGCATCTGCTCCGGCGGCACCGACAACCACGTCATGCTGGTCGATCTCCGCAACAAAAAACTCAACGGCACCGACGCTTCCCACGCCCTAGACGAAGCAGGTATCACCGTGAACAAAAACGGCATCCCCTTCGACACCGGCAGCCCGATGAAACCATCCGGAATCCGCATCGGCACGCCAGCTGTAACAACTCGCGGCATGAAAGAAAAAGACGTCGAGCAAGTCGCAGATTTCATCGCAGAGGCTCTTGCGGATCATACGAATATCAAGAAACTCCATGCGCTGCGTGATAAGGTATTCGCCTTCAATCGCGCGTTTCCGTTGCCGTATTAATCGTAATATGTTTCTTCGATCCCAACGGGATCAAAGACATCAGACCGCATTCCACCGATCCCAGCGGGATCGCAGACATTAGCCCGGGGTCCCGACCCCGGGACACAATCCCCCCAAAAACTACAGCACCCTGAAGGGGTGCAAGCCCCCCGGACATCCCCCCCGTTATGGCATCCACCTATCTCAGCTTACATTATCACATCGTATTCGGAACTAAGGACCGCATTCCGTTGATCGCTGCTTCATGGCGACCCCAACTTCATGAATACATGGGCGGCGTCATCAAGGGACTGGGTGGCTTGCCTGAGAAAATTGGCGGAGTAGCCGACCACGTGCATGTCTTAGTTGGATTAAAGTCCACTCATTGTTTGGCAGATTTTGTTAGAGAGCTGAAAAAAGCTTCGACCTCATGGATACACGGACAAATCGAACGTGGAGAAAAATTCACATGGCAGGGTGGATATGCCGCATTCACGGTCAGCGCGACTTCTCTCGAAGCGATTCGAGATTACATCGCGAAACAGGAAGAACATCACCGCGTAAGACCGTTTCGTGAGGAATTTGTTGCGATGTTGGAAAAGGCGGGGATTTGTTATGATACCAAGTCTTTGGATTAACCCAAGCCGTCTACGACACCCTACGGGGTCGGATTTTTTGCGATTTGTCTCGGGGTCTTTTGCCTGGCAAAGACCCCGAGCTAATGTCTGTGATCCCGTTGGGATCGGAATCTACTACCCGAAAGGAACCGCAGAGTTGGCCGCAGATATTTCGCTCACGAGGTCTCGATTGAAAATCGCGGTTCCTTTCGCCTCAAATAGCACCTTGACAGCAAGTTTTTAAGCATCATGATGCCTATGTGAGAACCACCGTCACGATAGAGCCTGATGTCGCGCGCATGCTTGACGATTATGCGCGCCGGACTCGCAAAAGCTTCAAAGAAACGCTCAACGATGCGGTGCGTATGGGTTTGGGGCGTGCCTATGAACCCAGCGCACCAAAAGATTTCGTGATCGAAGCTCGACCCATGGGACTCCGAGCCGGAATCGATGGCGGCAAGCTAAACACGCTCTTGGATGATCTTGAAGCTGAAGCGTTCCTTTCTAAACAATCCTCCCCCGCTTCTCAATGATCGTTCCAGATATCAATTTGCTAATCTACGCCTACGATTCCAGCTCGCCGCAGCATCAAAAAGCAGCTGATTGGTGGAAAGATTGTATCTTAGGAAGCGAGGAAATTGGCTTGGCCACCGTTGTCATTTTCGGGTTCGTCCGACTCAGCACGCATCCCAGAGTTTTCCAAACACCTCTCACCATCGCGGAGGCCAGTGCCAGAGTTGAATCTTGGCTGAAGCAACCCAATGTGCGTGTGATCGATCTATCGCCACAACATGTTTCCGATGTGCTCAAACTGCTAAATCAGCTTGGCACGGCAGGCAATCTAACAACCGATGCGCAGATCGCCGCCTTGGCGAAACAAGAGAAAGCCGCGTTGCACAGCAATGATACCGATTTCCTGCGTTTCACCGGTTTGAATTATCACAATCCGCTGAACCCATCATAAATCACGACACGCACGCGCTCACCTCGTCACCCCGCGCTGCGAGTTCTCAACAAAGTGAATGAGGTACTCAACGTGTGAGTTGGACGCTGCGGCGGTTGCTTTCAGTGAACTGACACCGTTCGCAAGGCTGATGTCTTTTTTGAGGAACAGGCGTTTGTAAGCAGATTTCAAATCGCGGATGTCATCTTCGGAAAATCCACGGCGCTGCAAGCCGACTAAGTTTAGGCCGCGGGTAGTAGCGGGGTTGCCATCAATGATCATGAATGGCGGCACGTCCTGCACGATTTTTGATAGCCCACCGATGATCGAGTGTTTCCCGATCCGGCAGAACTGATGCGCCGCGGCAAGGCCGGAAACGATCGCGTAATCCCCAACCACACAATGCCCCGCGAGGCTGCCGTTGTTAGAAAGAATGATGTGATCGCCGAGCTGGCAGTCGTGCGCGATGTGGGAGTAGCAGAGAAACAAATTGTGCGAGCCGATCCGGGTAGGCAGTTCTTCATGCGTGCCGCGATGCACCGTGCAGTTTTCGCGGAAAACGTTGTGATTGCCGACTTCCAGCGCAGTCGGTTCCCCGATGTATTTCAAATCCTGGGTCTTACCTCCGACCATCGCGTAGGGAAAAAACTCGTTGTTCTTTCCAAATCTCGCCGTGCCTTCCAGCACCACATGGCTGTGCAGAACGCTGTCATCGCCGAGCGTGACTTTTGCTCCGATGACGCAATACGGGCCGACTTGGACGTTTTTTCCCAGCTCGGCTTTAGGCGAAATGATGGCAGTTGGGTGAATCACTTGCGAAATTTCAAATTAATCGGCCGCTCGTGACGAGTCATTTTTGTCACGCATTCCAATTCTCATACCAATTTGGGCAATCATGCCGCTTGTCCAAAGGAAGCTCTAGGCGGCAAATTCCATCCCGCATAATCATCCTCGCTCGAGGACAGAGCCATCTGTTCCGTATTCACGCTCTGACGCTGGTAGACATTACGAATCACCATTTCCTGAACCAGCGCTTCATCAATAAAACCCAAACGACGGAGCTGGCTCTTTTCCGTTTCAGGTGACGAATGCTGCAAAGAATCGATCTGTGTGACAGTCATGGGATATTGATTAGAGGTGGATAGTCTTTAAATTAAAACTTAAGTTACCTCAATATCTAATTTTACTTAATTAAAATAACATCTCATTTCGTAGGGTTGCAATCCTCAGGCAAGTAAGGCAATTTTTTCTTTCAGATGCTGGAAAACAAAGAAGACTCAGAAAACTTGAACGTTCGTTGCCCGATGTGTCGGCAGCGATTTTCTGTGGCGCCTGAATTCATGGATCGCACGGTTGAGTGTGGCGGGTGCGAGAAGCAATTCCGCATCACCGAGGAAACCCTCATTCATTTCAAAAAAGTCTATCCCGGAGAGAAAAAAGATACCGAACTAAATCAATTCCGGCGCATCCCGATCGATTCCGTCGCCGCAACCAAAGACACGCAGGCGATCAATTATGCCGATTTCAAGCATCCCGTGCAAATCGGCCCAGCATCCCCCCAACGCGTCATCGCGGGAATCTCCGGAGTTACTATCATGCTTTTCGGAGCTTTGATTTTATTCGTCGCCTCTAAGCCTCAATCACTGCTCAGCGGCATGCCTTTGGAAAAGAAATTAATCTTCGCCGGCTTCACCTCCCTGCTCGGTTTTATATTCTTATTGTATGCGAATCCGCTGGCTAGAATGAAAGCTGGTATCTGCGGCATCCTGCTCGCAACAGGTATTTTCACCATACCCTTTTATATCAAAGAATCCGCCATTAAGCCCGATAAAGATCTCAACAAAATCGAGGCAATCGTTCCACTACCAGTAGCCCCAGATCCCTTGCAGGCCTTACGCGAACGCTTCCTTACTCAACCAATTGAGAAAGAGCAAAAACTCCTCGACGCCAAAAAAATCGATAAATCAACCTGCGGTATTTATCTAACAGACATGTTGCCTCGAAACAAACTCAACGCGCGTGATTACCTCGTGCGAGAAACGCATGCCGGCATATCATCCCATCCTTACCCAAGAAACGACAGTGATTTTCTCGTGGTTCTAACGGAAATCGGAATGGACTTCGATCAAGTAACAAAGATTGCGGGCAAACTTGGAAAAGTCACTGAGACTCATCCTGAAATCCACGTCATCGTCGTCAATGTCGACAATAAGCTGTTTGACGCCGGATCCGCAGACAAACTGAACGACAAGACTCATCCTTTATTTTATGATCTCAATCGCCAAGAGCTTCAATGCATAGAGCTGGGTCGTATCCAACTAGCCGTCGAACGGCTCGCCGACTCAGACGCAGCGCTCTTACGCAGCGACATCAGCATCATCCTAATCGAACTCCTCGAAAAACCTGGAGTCACCTTCCACGACTCCATCGCCCGCGCACTATTGAAATGGGCAGACGATCCGAGCCCCGCGGCCGATGCTGCTCTTAAAATTCTGAAAACTTACACTGCCAATAACACTCCTCCGCCCGAACATCTCGTGAGATTGGTCGCGAATCACAAAAATCCCGAAGCGATTCCGACCATGATAGCCGTTTGGGAATCTTTTCCCGCCACATGGGACAAAGAACTCGTAAAATTCGGCCCAGCTATTGAGTCCTCGGTCCTTGAAAAAATCACCTCCGACCAATCGCCCCTCCGCCATACCGCAATCAAAATACTTGCTGAAGTCGGAACCGACCTTAGCCTCACCGAGCTTCGCAAGGCTCTCAACAACAAAGACACGGAAACCCGCTTACTCGCCGAGCGTGCTATCCATCAGATCGAGAGCCGCTGAACGATCCTTCCCTCAAATCAGATCGATCTTCTTCGATTCTCCCTTGCACCCGCATCTACAAAACGCTTCTTTTTCCCAAGTCGAATTTAACTACTCTCATTATGTCAGAATATGCACGCGGCCTCGAAGGGGTCATCGCCAACGAATCATCACTCAGTAATGTCATCGGAAACATCGGTGAACTGAGCTATGTGGGCTACCACATCGATGATCTTGTCGAAAATTGCTGCTACGAGGAAATCATCTTCCTCCTTCATCATAACCGCCTGCCGAAGCGTGAGGAACTCGCAACATTTTCAGCAAAACTCCGCAATGATCGCGATCTTCCAACCCCCGTCATCGACTTTTTAAAATCCGCCCCCAAAGACGCCTCGCCCATGGACGTGCTCCGCACCGCCGTTTCCATGCTCGGTCTTTATGACAAACGCGCCACCATCGGCGAACCCAACATCGAGGCAAACTCCGCCATCGCGCTCTCACTCTGCGCGAAATCCGCTACCATCGTCGCCGCTTACCATCGCTTCCGCAACGGCCTCGAACTCCCACCTATCCGCACCGACCTCACCGAAGCACAACATTTCCTCTACCTCATCAACGGCGAAGTTCCCAGCGACACCGCCGCGCGCATCCTTGATGTCGCCCTTATCCTTCATGCCGACCACGGCATGAACGCCTCCACCTTCTCCGCTCGCGTCACTGTCGCCACGCTTTCCGACATGTATTCCGCGATCACCGCCGCCATCGGAACCCTCAAAGGCCCGCTCCACGGTGGTGCCAACGAAGGCGTGATCCACATGCTCCATGACATCGGCGACCTCGATAAAGTTGACGCCTTCGTCGAAGGAAAACTGGAGCGTAAGGAAAAAATCATGGGCATCGGCCACCGGGTTTACAAAGTGCTTGATCCTCGCGCACCGCATCTCCGTAAGCTTGCTATCCAACTCACCGAGGAACTCGGTGAGCCAAAATGGATCAAAATGTCCGAGCGCATCGCAGAAATCATGCGCGAGCGTAAAGGCCTGGAAGCTAACGTCGATTTCTACTCCGCGACGGTTTATTACTCCCTCGGAATTCCAACCGACCTTTTCACTCCTATCTTCGCGATTTCCCGCACCTCTGGATGGACGGCCCACGTGCTCGAACAACTCCGCGACAACCGCCTCTATCGCCCGCTCACGCTTTATACTGGCCCGAAAACTCTCAGCCCAGTTCCTCCCATCGAATCCCGCTAATATTTCCCCTCTCGTGAAAATATCCGCCACGTTTCTCTTAGCCATCGGGCTCGCATCCTGCGCCGCCCCCAAGGCAGAAATTGTCGCCGAAGTGCCTACAAACTCAGCACTAAGTCAGCCCGAGATCGCTCCAATTTCACCAGTAAAAAGCAAGCCCACCCTGCCAGTTGTTCGCAACACTCGAATTCGCCTACCAGACATGTTAGGCCTTCCTCAAGACGAGCAACTTCGCACTGCCACCGGCGCACCAAAAGACGGTAAAGCCACTGTAATCGCTAGGCCTCCGGAGGAGTGACTTTTTAAAGGGAGCGCGGGCTTCCCCCCGCTTTTTTCACCGTGATTACTGAGTAACCCCACATAAAACCTCAATTCCCTCTACGGAAATCCTGAACTCCATCCGCAATTCCACGAGCGATGGCATCGCGGAACCAAGCAGTTTTCATACGGCTGCGTTCGTTGGAATTACTAACAAATCCACCTTCGACCAGAACGGAGGGGAGAGTCGTATTTCGAATAACATAATAGCGGGCGTATTTGACCCCACGATCCACTACTTTCACTCGACTCATCACACCTTTGTGGACGTCCTTGGCGAGTTGGTGGCTTTGCTGATTATGATAAAACGTTTCGATTCCGCTAACCTGCTGCTTCCAAGTGTAGTTATAATGGATACTGATGAAAATTGCGTTTCGAGTTTTGTTAGCCATTTGCATCCGACCTGGAAGAGAAACGAAATAATCACTGCGGCGTGTTAAAATCGTGTTATACCCCATCTTTTTCAAATGAGCCTCCAGACGGATCGATGTGTCCAGCGCGAGGTGCTTTTCGTAAACTTTACCCCACTGACCGCCTTTATCATGGCCGCCATGCCCCGGATCGATGATAACCGTCCGGAAATTATAACCACTCGCAACCAGGGAAAACGCTAGTCCGAGCAAAGCTGTAATGAATGTGCGTTTCATGATGCTTGGCTCAAAATTATTAAGATTTGTTTACTAAATTCCAGCGTGTGTAAAGATCTTTTCAAAATTTCTTATGATAAATGCGGTGTTGGGTAAACGAAACTCAGGGACGATCGGAAATTTTCCGGACTTTGGAGCGCGCTTCCGCTACCGCTGCTGGATCATAAAGAACACTGTTTACGACTCTGACTGAGCCATCGCCATAGGCCATCATGACAGGATCTCCTGTCGGTGCAGTTTGATGAATCTCACGTTTGACTAGTTTACCATCGCTATCGATCTGGCAATACACCCACATCGCAGGAGTACTGAGAAACATGACATGCATGCGTCGCTGACCATCAATAGAAGCCATAGGCTTACGCATCAAAAGCATGTCTCCGAGAAGAAAGGTTCGCAAAGGAACACCTGAAGCTCCGTCTGCAACCTGTGCGTATATTTGATTTTTCTTTCCGTTAGAAAAAGTGACTACCTTCATTTCTCGGGTTTGGGTGACTTTTTTATTATCACTAACCCCTACTTTTTGACTCCAATACGTGCGCCCGGGACTCAGATTAAAAAGAATACGGTTGGTTGAGGCGCTGCTGAATCTTTTCTGTGGATCAATGATAGTGGCATAAACCGCAAAGTTTCCTTGTGAATTAAGGAGAAAATATTCGGTAAGATCTACTCGTTTAGCGAGGGATTCACCAGTCTTGATTTTCATCGCTCCAAAAATGTTCGGTTTGACGATGGATACAGGATTCCCCTGATTATTGGTGACCACGAACGTCAGCCATGGTTGCTGGACTGTCCCTGCGAGTGTGAGTTCTTGGCCAGTGAGGTTAGTAATGATGACTTCAGCGATGACTGGTTCTCCGGCAACGAATTCGCGCTTATTCATGCTCATCGAGGTAGCTATCTGCGCCTGAGCAAAGGAACAGAGAGCTAGCAAGAATGCTGAAACTTGGAGGCATCTGAAGGATTGGCTGAACATGAAGTCAGTAACATAGCGCCACAGAGACCGCCGTCAATCTAAGGAACTCGGCAGGAACGGCATTTTCTGTGTTTCCCTAAATTTCTCCTTTATTTGTCCCGCTGACCGAGCGGGCGGACCCACATATTGCGATATTCGATGGGATCGCCATGAAATTGAAGCTTGATCGGTCCTTTTTCAGGATGAGTGGCGGGATAGGTCGCGAGATTACGATAGCCCGAAACTCCGTGGAAAGACTCGCCATTCTGCACCACCACGCCGTTGTGGATAACGGTGACTTTCGCAGGAGACTGGACTTTCCCATCGGCGTAAACGGGCGGCACGAAGGTGATATCGTAGCTGTTCCACTCGCCCTGCGGAGAGGTGGCATTCGCCAGTGGTGGCAATTGCCCATAAAGGGAAGCCGCTTGGCCATCCGGATAGGTTTTATTGTTGTGGCTCTGAAGCACCTGGACTTCGTAAAGCCCCATGATGAACACCCCGCTGTTTCCTCCGCCTTGGCCGTTCACTTTACGATCCGCAGGTAAACGCCATTCAAAATGTAGTTGGATCGCTCCAAATTCCTCTTTGGTGGTAATGTCTTTGCCTTTAGCAACCATGACGCCATCGCGCACTTCCCATGGAGCTGGGCCGTCTTTGACCTTCCAGGCATCAAGGTTTGTCCCATCGAACAACACGATCGCGTCGGACGGCGGCTTTATAATGAGAGCCCCTGCGGCTTCGACCACTCGCGGCTGCGGTCTATCTCCATCATGCACATGGTATGTCGTGCCAGGAATGATTGGCGTATCTTTGAATCCGATCGGCTTTTCCTGCGCTTGCGCTGTGCCGCAAATCAACAAGCACCCACCAAATAATGACCATGTGTTTATTTTCATATGCCACTAAACCGCCATCCATGATCAAAACTTTCAAGATTCTTTTTTGCTCCATGCACGAAAGCAGGTTGCCGCCAGACCATAACCGTGGCTACTTTCCAGCACACCATGGCCACTTTCACCGCCACTTCGCCTAACAACGATCAGTTTCCCTTCGAATTGGTTCGTCCCGACTTGGAAAAAGTCGAGATAGCGATCCGTGCCCAAGTCCGAGATTTCGACTCCGCTGTCGAACCTTACATCAGTTATATTTGCAACACCGCCGGAAAACGAATCCGTCCGGCACTCGCCATTTTGGTCGGTGGCGCCAATGGCGAAGTGACCGACGATCATCGCAAGATCGGTGTGATCCTTGAGCTCATCCACATGGCGACCCTCGTGCATGACGACATCATCGATGGCGCCACCGCTCGCCGTTCGATGCCGACCGCAAATGCAAAATGGGGCAACGCCCTCGCTGTGCTGCTCGGCGATGCCTTGTTTTCCCATGCTCTGACCTTAGCGACGGATTTCAACTCGATCGAGATCTGTAAAAAAGTCGGCCAAGCCGCACGCGAAGTTTGTCAGGGAGAAATCATCCAGACCCAACGCCGCTTCGATCTGACCTTGACGAAGAAAGATTATTTCCAAGTCATCGAAATGAAAACCGGCGCCTTGTTCGCCGCCGCCACCGGCCTCGCCGCCGCCGTCTCCGGTCTTAGCTCGGAACAAGAAACCTCGCTGGCTTCTTACGGCATGAAACTCGGCACCGCCTATCAAATTTATGACGACTGCCTGGACTTGGTCGGCTCCGAGGAAATCGTCGGTAAAACCCTGCGCACCGATCTCGCGAAAGGAAAACTCACCCTGCCGATCCTAAACTTGCTCGAAGCATCATCGGAACAACAACGCGAGGAAATCAACCGCCGCATTCTCGCCGAAGAAGAATTCGATCTCCCAACTCTAACAGGTTTCGCGGAATACAACGATGCCCTGGCCCGCGCCGTGGACACCGCTTTGAAATTGTTAGATGGCTGCAGGAAGGACATCGCCTTCTTGGCTGAGTCCGATTACAAAAAAGCCCTGCTCCAGATCACGCATTTCTTGGAGTCCCTGCTGAAAAATTGCAGGAATTGAGTTTCAGGTAGGGTGGCATCGCCGAGGCCACCGCGCGCAGCGAGACGTCAATTATTCCGCATCTGATTTATTCATTAGAGCATTTTAAATAAAACTGTAGCCGCAATGGGTAAACCAATTGGTGGCGTCTTTTTGGGTTACCTGTGAGAGAGCGTCTCCAATTGCCAAGAGGAGGGCTTCGTTGGTGCGGGCTTCGGCCTTGCGCAGAAGAGCCTTCACCTTGC
>CAMCYT010000046.1 GCA_945885485.1 Prosthecobacter debontii | reverse complement strand
GCCAACATCACCAAGCCTAACCCACAAAGGGCGGCCACTGCGATGATGAGAATGGTGGAGCTGTGTTTGAGCACAAATGAAAGTTTCTAGAGACGGTTATAGATCAAAATTAATGAATTTTAAGCACCTGACCTGCTTTGAGTTTGCCTGGATCGGTGATCCCGTTCAAGCTCATCAGTTCTTTCTCGGTCAGGTTATATTGTTTCGAAATTCTCCAGACGCTCTCACCAGGTTTTACCGTGTGGGTATTTCCTGCTGCACCAGTTGGTACAGCTCTTGGTATCGCGTTGGGCAAACTTGCAGTGTTCTGGGTGCCGTTTGCATTGGGCAAAATTTCAACTAACCCGTGCTCGGATTCATTTGGTATAGCTTGATTGCGAATCGCCTCAACTTCAGGTGGCTCAGTTGCAACAATACGTTTCGCTTGTGGAATGCGGACCACAGCACCCGCACGGACTTCAGTTCCGCGATTCAACTTGCGAAGCTCGGCTTCGTCGACAGCAAACTTGATCGCAATGATCGAGAAATTATCGCCTTTTTTCACCATATAGGGCTTAACTCCAGTGCTCAGCTCTGAAAGTTGATCCGCTCGCTCTGGTGATACGGCGGCAGCAGCGGTATGGACGGCCTTCTCGTGATTCGCAACTGTAGGCGCGGCGGTTCTTCCGGAAAGATACTGCTTGTGGATGAAAATCATTCCGATCGCTACAATATGGATCGCAAAAATAATCGAAAGCGAGCGCGAGATATTACTACCCGAATCGTCGAAATCTTCAGGCGATGCGGTCGCTGCAGATGCGCGCTGCTTGCGGAATTTTGTTCTGTTGAAAAGACGAGCATAAACCGTCTTTTGCACCGGTTTACGACGAGTTGGAATTTGGTCGAGTTTCATAGGATTTGTTAGAATAATGATTAATGAAGTTGTTGGACGATATCTCTGAAAACGTTTCCGCGGTGTTCGTATCCTTTAAATTGATCAAAGGATGACGTCCCTGGAGAAAGTAAAACCGTAGAGCCGCGCGGAGCGACGGAACGAGCATGGTGAACTGCTTGGTCAAGAGTTGAAACCGTGGAGCAAGTGACAACCGTTTTAAAAAGATTCGCCAGAGGATGTGCAATCTCCCCGAAGGTAATGACTTCTATAACTTGTTTTTCCAAGAAAGGAAGCACCGATGTATAATCCAAGCCTTTGTCTTTACCGCCAGCAATCAGAATTACCGGACGACTTTGCGAACGTATCCCACATTGTAACGCATGTAAGTTTGTTGCTTTGGAATCATTGAGATACTCAACACCATCTAGAGTACGGACCAATTCACAACGATGCGGCGGCGGTGCGTAGCCTTCGAGCGCGCGAAATATGATTTCGCTTTCTATTCCGTATGCCATGCAAGCCGCGATCGCCGCCATGACATTCTCAGCATTGTGAAGTCCGCGCAACGCAGTTTTGGCCTCGATATCTAAAATCACATTACTCTTGTGAATGATCGTCTTTCCATCCGAGTAGAAATCGGCGTCCACAGACTCCGTTGAAAAAGTAATGACTTTAGGCGCGACCTGACCAATCTCCTCACCAAATCGCATGATCACAGTATCAGCTCTGGTTTGATTTTCGAATATCCGGAGCTTGGCGTTCTTGTAGGCCTCAACCGTTGGATATCGGTCCATGTGATCCGGCGCGAAATTCAACCAGATGGAAACGTGCGGATGCAACGTTTGAATCGTCTCAAGTTGAAAGGAAGAAAGTTCTAACGAAACCGCCGCCGGAATTTCGGGAACGAGGATCACCTCAGATAAAGGCATGCCATAATTCCCGCACGGCGTTCCGCCTTTTCCTGCTTCTTTTAAAATCCGAGAAACTAACTCCGTGGTCGTTGTTTTTCCGTTGGTTCCCGTGATCCCGATGATTTCACCTCGATAGAATCTCGATGCGAATTCGGTCTCCCCCATCAAATAAGCTTTAACTGCGAAAGCCTGAACTAACGGCGAATACGTATCGATTCCCGGGCTGAGGACGATCATGTCCGCGGAGAAATTCTCCGCATCACGGATCGTCAGATCCGCGTGAATTTCAACACCAACAGGCACGTTTTTAAACACCTCAAGATCACCCTGGTCCCACATGGAAACTATCGCACCTTCACGCAACGCCAGAGCCGCTGCCGCAACACCAGAACGCCCAGCGCCAAATACGGCGATGTGCTTTCCAGAAATATTGAAGCTTTCGTTCATGAATTTTTAGGCAATTTTAAGTAAGGCGATTCCAAACAGCGCGAGCATGATGGATAGAATCCAAAATCGGATGATGACTTGTGATTCATGCCACCCAAGCAACTCGAAGTGATGATGAATCGGTGCCATTTTGAAGATGCGTTTTTTTCGGAGTTTAAAGGATCCGACTTGAAGCATGACGGATAGAGCCTCCATCACGAACACTCCGCCAATGATAACGAGCAGCAGCTCTTGCTTGGTGCAAATCGCAGCTGTGCCGAGTGCTCCACCGATGGCAAGCGATCCCGTGTCACCCATGAAAACTTTAGCCGGATGACAGTTGAACCAGAGAAAGCCGAAAGACGCACCTGCCAGAGCCATGAGGAAAACCGCAAGCTCTGCGAGATAACGATTGTGAGGGATCACGAGATATTCGGTCGCCATGAAAAAGTGTCCAGCGAGATAGGCGAGCATCGAATAACTGAGCGCCACTGAAATCGTGCAGCCCGTGGCAAGTCCATCGAGTCCGTCGGTTAGATTCACCGCATTGGAACAACCGATAATGATCAGCACGAAAAACGGAATCACCAAGATGTCGAGATCAACGAGAGGCGTCTTGAAAAGCGGAAAGCAGATCTCGCCGATCCCGATTGGAGTGTCACGCAAACGGAATCCAGCGACACCGTCTTGGATCTGCTGCGCGGTCGCACCGAAACCCGAAATCTCCAGTTTAAAATAGATGAAACTTGAAGCAATCAACGCGATGACCAACTGCCAGAACAACTTAGTTCGGCTCGAGACACCCGCTGAATTTTTCTTTTTCACCTTGGTGTAGTCATCCACAAAACCTAATAAACCACATGCGCACATGGTGCATGCGCAAACCGCGACGAAAGGATTGAAAATTCGTGCACAGACCAAGGTTGAGATTAATACCGCCGCGAGAATGAGAACTCCACCCATGGTCGGGGTGCCGATTTTTCCGCCATGGAGTTCGGCGAGTTTATGGACTTCCTCAGCGGTGCGGATGGGTTGTCCGACTTTCAGTGAAATCAATTTACGAATGATCCATGGCCCGAGAATGATCGAAATCGTAAACGCCAGCAGCCCGGCGGTGGCGGCACGGAACGTAACGTATCCAAAAAGATTAAGGAAAGAAAACGTATGCGCCCAGCCATCTTTGCCTGAGGCTATCTCAGCATGGAAAGCAGCGTACCAAAAATCGTAAATAGCGGTTAACATGCGGTTGGAAAGGCGGTTTGAAGAACTTTTTCAATGGCGGCTGAGCGACTTCCCTTAAAGAGAACGATGTCGCCGGAATTAGTATTAGATTTCAACCACTCTGCTGCGCTGTGGCTGTCTGGTAGATGCATAGACTCGCCTCCTGTGGCAATTTTTTCCGCCCCGTCACCTACAGCAATCAAGCGCAGGCCTTTGGATTTCGCGAGTTTACCAATGCGTATATGTGCCTCTGTAGCGAATGGTCCGAGCTCTCCCATTCTTCCGAGAACTGCGATGCGTTGACCACCTTCTGCCACTTTCATTTCGCATAGCGTATCCAATGCCGCTTCCATGGATTCTGGGTTTGCATTGTATGTGTCGTCTAGGATGGTGATCCCATCACATTGGATGCGGCGCATGCGACCTGAAGTGAGACTTACCGATGTCAGCCCTTGGGCGATTTGTTCAGGACTGAGTCCTAACTTCCAACCCAATGCAGCGGCGAGTAAAGCGTTGGTGATCATGTGTTTACCCAAAACTGGAATGAATACTTCGAAGGGCTCTTCGCCTTGGATGACCAGATCAATCCATGTTCCGTCTGACTGTGGCCTTGGATTCTCAGCGCGAACCAATCCACGTCCGTTTCCAACGTGGATGAGTTTGGCACTTGTTCTAGACCGGAAATACTCATTGAAGTCACAACCTGCAGGCGTGAATAAAATTCCGGTCTCAGGAAGGTAACGAGCGAGCGTGCATTTTTCCTCCGCAATTGCCTCGCGAGATCCGAGAAATTCGATATGTGCCGTACCAATATTTGTGATGATTCCGTATTCCGGACGAGCGATTTCACAAAGCGGCGCGAGTTCACCAGAATGATTCATGCCGATTTCAAATACAGCGGCCGTGTGATCCCGCGTCGTCGCTAAAACAGTGAGAGGCAATCCTATGTGATTATTCAGGTTGCCTTTGGTCGCGTTTACAGAAAATTTCTGTGAAAGCACGGAAGTAGTGAAATCTTTCGTGGAGGTTTTTCCATTCGATCCCGTGATACACACGATAGGAATATCCAACTGACTCCGCCATGCATACGCGAGACGCTGTAAGGCAAGTAACGTATCCTGAACTTCGATCACCGCTTGATTGGAACCTAATTCTCCGCCTTCCCATTTCTGCACCAAAGCGATGGATGCTCCTGCATTCAAAGCCGACACGGCAAACTGATCTCCATTGAAATTTTCTCCACGAATCGCCACGAAAAGCCCGGCAGTCATGGGATTTCTCGTATCAGTGAATACTCCATTCGCTTCCGCAGAACCAGAACCTGCGACGACTTTTGCATCGAGGATTTCAGAAATATATTGAGCTGTGAGTTTCATGGTTTGATAAAAAATTAGAAACGCGGAGGAGGGTTCGCACGCATTTCGGCAATCGCTTCCGAGCGTTTTCTCAATGCGAAGTCGGCTTTTTTCCGGTCATCAAAATCAATCGTGCGATCTGCGAATTGCTGGTAGGTCTCGTGGCCTTTGCCAGCGATCAATATGATGTCACCGGAAAGCGCATTCTGAACGGCAGCTTCAATCGCTTCCGCTCGATCTAACACACTGATAAAATTGCATTGTTTAGGCAGACCTCTTTCGATTTCACGGATGATTTCTGCAGGATCTTCCGAACGTGGATTATCCGAAGTGATGACCATGACATCGCTAAAACGAGCAGTCGCAGCAGCCATCAGCGGACGCTTGCCTTTGTCGCGATCACCACCGCATCCAAACACGGTGATCAAGCGACGGGGATCGAGTTCTTTCAGAGTACGGCATGCATTTTCCAAAGCATCCGGTGTGTGTGCGTAGTCGACAAAAACTGTGGCACCACCTGAATTTCCGACATTTTCCATTCGTCCCGGCACTTGTGGTGAAAGAGCGAGAGCAGCAATCGCTTGGCGAGGCTTGATACCGCAGGCTGTTGCTCCGGCGATTGCAGCGAGGAGATTGTAAGCATTGAAACGTCCGATCAAAGGAGCACGAACGAGATAGGTTCTGGCTTTAACCGTAAGCTCAAAAGTCATGCCATCACGGCCTTGTTGCAAATTATTAGCTCTGAAATCAGAATTTACTGAAAAGCCGTATCGGATAAGCGGCATTTTACCATCAAGCTCTTTTGCTAGATCATTTCCACGCGCATCATCGATATTGATCACTGCGGTCGGCTTTTTCCCATTTGGATTGCTAGCCAGGTCTCGAAACCATGAAGCTTTAGCTTCCATGTATTTTTCAATCGTGCCGTGATAATCCAAATGGTCCTGAGTGAGATTCGTAAAGATCGCGGCATCGAAGGCAAGATGCGCGACACGCTTTTGATGAATCCCATGTGATGAAACTTCCATCACCGCACCGCGGCAGGCATTGTCTTGAAACATTTTGAGAATCCCGTTCAGCTCGATCGATCCTGGAGTGGTATGTTTGGCAACCGTAACCGTTTCACCATCATCAACATGAATCGTGCCGAGCAAACCCGCACGATGCCATTCTGTCTTCATGATGTGATGCAGAAGAAACGCTATTGTGGTCTTACCGTTAGTTCCGGTCACTCCTGCCAACTTCAATTCCGCAGCAGGATTTCCATGAAAGCCAACTGCAATTTGCGCGAGCGCATCTCTGGAATCAGCCACGTGTAGCCAACTGATCTTTGCTGGAAGATCCACAGGAGGTGCAATTTCTGCTAGAATGACCGAGGCTCCAGCCTTGATAGCATCGCTGATAAAGTCATGTCCGTTGATCGAAGTGCCACGAATTGCTGCATACAAACTACCTTTCGAAACCTCCCGTGAATCCGCCGTGATGGCAGATATTTCCGTATCCACGGATCCTGCAATCGTGACTTTTTGTGATGATGAAATGAGATTTCGAAGTAGCATTTTGCTTTTGATAGACACTACCGATTTGCGACCGCTTTAGGGATCGGCTCGGTGGGTTGAAGATTCATGTATGTGGCAAGTCGTTGGGCGATGTTTGAGAAAATCGGTGCGGCGATCTGACCGCCGTAACGTGGAACTTCGGTGGTCATCGGTTCGTCGATGACGACATAACAAACAAACGCAGGTTTATCCGTAGGCATGAATCCAGCGAAGGAAACCACGTAGCCTCCGTCGATATAACCACCACGCTTTGGATCATGTTTGATGGCTGTACCGGTTTTACCACAGACCAAGTAACCAGGAACCGCAGCCTTAGTGGCCGTGCCGCCAAGTTGCGTGACTTTAAGCAAGGCATTGCGCATCTTTTTAGCGGTCTCTGGTGAGATGACTTGGCCACGGCTTTCTGTCTCAAATTCCTCGATGATCGTGCCGTCATTTGCGATCAAGGATTTGACGATTTTCGGACGAAGTAGTCGACCATCACCAGCAACCACTGAATAAGCCGCAGCCATTTGAATCGGCGTCACTCCGATGAAATATCCGTAAGACGAGCGCGAAAAATCAACAGGAAGTTTTGGAACCGTCGCGGTTCCTGGATTCTCACCACTGAGCTGAATTCCAGTGCGCTTACCAAAGCCGTATGCGTGAACATATTCGTAGTATCGCTTCACGCCGAGCTGCTTCGCAAGTTTCCAACAACCAGTATTGTTAGATTTTTGTATGATTTGTTCAAAGGTCAGCATACCACTGGAATGTCCGTCCTCAACCGTAAATTTATACTCCTGAATGACACTGGGACAATGGAGCACCGTGAACGGAGTAACCAATCGCTCCTGCAGTGCCGCTGAAGTTGGAATAATCTTAATCGTAGAGCCCGCCTCATACTTCGCTTGGATTGCGTAGTTGAAAGAATTTTCAGCGAGGTTTTCCTTATGATTGAGATCGAAATGTGGCCGAGATACCATCGCCAGAATTTCACCATTGTTGGGATCCATCACAATCACCGCACCCTGTTTGGACTTATATTTTGCCAAGCCAGCATCAAGTTCTTCCTCGATGATCGCTTGCATCCCGATATCAATCGTGAGCTTAACATTCAGTCCCGCTCTTGGCGGAAGGAGACTGCCGGAATTTCCGGGAACAACCAATCCACGTGCATCCCTAAGATGCTCACGGCGACCGTCACGTCCTGCCAGAAATTCTTCCATTGCCGATTCGATTCCGAACCTTCCGACCATACGGTAGGATGTCTGACCATTCTCAAGCTGTTCTTCGATCTCTCCAGTAAATCCTGTTAGATGAGTTGCGATCTTGGGGTTTGCGTACCACCTCTTGATCGAGTTTTCAAAGACAAAACCCTCAATATGATTCTCGTCCACAATCTCACGAAGTCGCTCCGCGATATCGTCGGGGATATCTTTTGCGATAGGAAACCACTTGGCTTTGCTTCCTTCGATTTTTCCCCGGAGCTCGTCCTTACGCATTCCGATAGGCCGTGCAAGCAAGCTAATCGCATAAGCCATGTGTTTCTGAACGATGATATCGGGTTCCTCACTTGAAAGAATGTCACCACGCACCACTCGAATCCGCTTCAGTTGATCTTCAGGTTCCAATTCATCCCAACCCGGTTCCTTTGAGACTTGCTCATAAGCCAGGCCGAACGAGGCGAGCTTCGGATCGAGTAAGTGGTTTTTATCCACATAGATCGAGGATACCGGAATGCTCTTCGCGATGGTTTCTTCGTTGCGGTCGACAATCATTCCGCGAATCGCAGGAATCCGTTCAATCCGATGATAAGCCTTGGCTGAGGACTCCGCGTAACGTTTGCGGTCGACGAGTTGGATTTGAATGAGGCGCGCCGACAGTGCGCTGAGTAGGGCTACTAGAACCAGACACAGGATGATGCAACGGTTTTGAAAAGCTCGATTCACAGATTGGTATTCGAAGAGGCGACGGCGTTGGGCTCGGAAGGACGGACTTTTTCGGAAACTCCGGGTGGAATAGGACGTAGGTTTGTGCCTAAATCCTCAAGTGTCTTGCGCATGGCAAATAGATTCAGAATCTGATCCTGACGCATTTGGATCGTGCGAATATCCAACTGATGTTTTTCGATGCGTTGCTCAACAACATCGATATCTCTCATGGCTTTGATCTGGCAGTTGCGGTAGTAAACCCGCAACACGCCTCCGACCGCACCGATAGCTAAGGCGAGGACTAATGAAAAGATCGCAAATGATGAAACACGGTTTTCGATTTCGTGACGGCGGCGATTCATGATTTTGAAAAATGATTTGTTGGAATCACAGGGCTAGAAAGCTGAGCAACCCGAAGCTTTGCGCTGCGGGCTCGAGGGTTAGAGGAGATCTCTGTTTGACGTGGGGCTATGGCTTTTTTGGAAATCAGCCGGAATTTATAATCGGGGTTGGGCCGAGGTGCCGGCCAGGTAGGATCGTCAATGTAAGGTTCCGAATGATGCCGGAAAAATCGTTTCACCATGCGGTCTTCCAAACTATGGAACGTAATAATGAGCAACCGACCTCCGGGCTTTAATACTTTTGCAGCCGATTCGAGAATGGATGCGAGGGATTCAAGTTCTTCGTTAATAGCCATCCGAATCGCCTGGAAAGAACGGGTCGCGGGATGAATTTTGCTATTTCGACCCACGGCACTTTCAATGCACCCTGCTAATTCCAAAGTGGTTGCAAAGGGTTTTTTCTCACGTTGAGAAACGATCGCGTTGGCGATGCGGCGCGATCTCGGTTCCTCGCCATAGCTGAAAAGTATCCGTGTGATTTCCGCTTCAGGCCAGGTATTGACGAGCTGGGCTGCTGTCATGGTTGCATTCGGACCCATACGCATATCGAGCGGACCTTCACGCATGAAGGAAAAGCCGCGTTCAGCAGAATCAAGCTGACGCGAGGAGACTCCTAAATCTAACAACAAACCATCCGCCAACTCACCGGCTTCAATTCCTCCGTAAGATGGAATCTCGGAAAAATTCGCTTGGAATGTCGAAAACTGGGAACCGTAAGCAGATAATCTCTCCCCTGCATGTGCGAGAGCTTCTGGATCACGATCCACACCCAAAACTTTGGCGCCCGTTTTGAGTAAAAGTTCGGAATGTCCGCCGCCACCCAAGGTGCCGTCGATGATGAATTTTCCGGGTCCAGCTTCCATCATTTCAATGACTTCATTCGGCAACACAGGAAGATGATAGCCTCTTGGAGAAAATGATTCGGACGCCGAGGCCGACAACCAGCCAGCAGCGGACTCGGCGTCCGATTTACCATAACCACTAACTGTCCCGAGCTCGTGGGTTTGTTTCCGTTGGGAAAAATTAACCGATGCGCGCGCTGACAACCAGCCAGGCGCAGCGCTGCGCAACGGTTCAATAAGCGAATGAAGCTCTGTCCCGAGAGACTTCAAGCGCTCAGCTAAAAAAAGAGGAAACGAACGCCGTGCCGACAACCAGCCAGGAGCGGTAACGGCGTTCGTATTTTCGAAACCGCGCGCTGTCCCTAGCCCGTGGTTTCTTGAAAATGGTGATAATATTTCTTTCGTGTAACACATCCAGGCACCCCGCCCAAACCCTGCCGTGTGGCGGATCGTATCGGTGTTAGAGATGGAGGAATGAAACAAAATGTTAGTGTATGTTAGAAAATTGCGAGATGATCATCTGCTTCAGGAACCGCAGAAAGTCCGAAGATTTTTTCAAAGCTCGAACGATTCCAGATCTCGAAATGGCTGTCGCCAGCAGAAAGCATCACTTCGCTGTCAGGTATAATACCGGCATAATCTGCTAGATCTTTAGGAATGAGTAGTTTGCCTTGTTCGTTGACGTTTGCTTCGCGCAGCAGACGCACCAACTTTGTCTTGAGCTGTGATTCTTCCTTCGGCGAGGTCGCGTGCTGCTTGATACGCTCCACCCGGTATTCAAAAGCCTCTTGCGTGAGCACTTTAATCACCTTCACTCCCTCTGAAAGAGACGGCATCAAATTCAACGCTTCTCCCTGAACCGGACGCCAAGACGGCACAACATTGACCCGATTTTTCGAGTCAGTCTTGTAAGGGAACGAGCCCTTGTATTGTTGGAATTGTGGTATCATCGAGCGACAGCTGGCGAAATTGACAGCACTTAGATACACTTTCGTACACTCGAACCACAAGTAGAAAGTGAAGTTTTTTGAAGTAAATTTGCTAATCCTTGCTTTTCAATGAGTTACGTAATATTTTTATGGAAAAATTCTCGATTTTTACCCCGTTTTATAAATAAATTCTAAAAAATAACCCCTGTTTACTGCTGAAAATCCAATTATTGGAGATTTTGTGCGCTAAAATTTTAGAAAAATCTCTCAAGTGTACAAATAACCTCATATTTAGGAAATCCGCCGCGACGACTTAGACTGGTTGGGAATAGACCCAAGTGGCTTAGGTGATTCGTCAGATCGAGAGCCAAGTCATCCTCAACCTTTTGTCCCAATCCTTTGGAAAAAATATTGAACCATCGCATCTTGCGGGTCGCCGTAATCGGTTGTGGTGCGGCGGGCGCATCTGCTGCGGTATTTTTGAAACGCGCAAGGACATGAGGTCGAAGTCTTCGAGCAAGCCCCCGAATGCCGCGCCGTTGGTGCGGGGTTCCTCATGCAACACAGCGGACCCACTCTCCGTTACTACTAACTCGCCACCCGCAGTCTGACCCCCATTTTCCAATCCGATCACGAATGGATCTCCCCCTTCCGCAACCCCGCGTTCCGAATCTCCCAACGCATCCCTCTCATCAGAAAAATGATGACCAAATCCATGGCTGGCTTGATACGGGGGATATGGACTGGTTGCCAAAAAAAAGACCCACTTGCCATTGGCAAGTGGGTCTTGGAATTAATTTATAGCTACTTGCTTACCAATTGCTAGTGCCAGCCGGAATGTGATCTTCTGTGACAGATAATGAACACGAGAGGATGATAGTCCCTGGAGGTGCGGCTGCACCAGCTGTGTAAGTATAAACTCCTTGTGCTGGGCAACTAGGACCTGGGAGGTATCCATCAACAGCCGCAACTGCAGGAATAACAGCACTAGTGACGGGATCTACACCCGCAGGCACAGCAGGAGAACTATAGATTAAAGTCGAAGCAGGAACTACGTTCAACGCATTCATGTTCATGTGGCCACGAACAGCTTGTTGCACATTTCGAATATTCATGATGCAACCTGCTCGATCTGAACCCTTTTTCCATGCACGAGCTCCAATGAAGAGGATCGCGATGAGTGATAGCAAAACAAGAATAACGACGGTGAGCTCAAGGAGAGTCATGCCGGACTTGGTTGCTTTGTTATTGTATTTTTGTGTTAGTTTCATGGTTTTATTATTTGTGTTTTCTATTTTTTTGTCGGAGCGATATTTCTTAATGATTTTGGTAGGTTTTGAATCTATCGGTTTCGTTAAGGAATCTCAGAAAGTTTTAGGAAGAAGATTAGTTGTTACTCAAATTCATCTTTTATGTGATTTTATATAAAAGATGAACCATGAAAAATAGTTTTTTCGATTAGATTTGTAGAAATAATATATTTTTATTTTTTACGCAAGTATTCTTTTGTAGGTGAACGCATTTTTTGAGTTTTGCGCTTAAGTGATCCATTAACAATTTATGTATCTCTTATAAAATAAGGTTTTTTGTCATTTTCTTAGAATTCACATTCCATAGAATGATTTACAGCAAGCAAGGGCGGAATAGATATCCGGAAGTGTCTACTGAGGAGATCGAGCTTCGTTTTCTATGCGAACGAGCGTTTTCGCGGCGGCGTCGTGGATTTTAGAGATGAAGCGATAGCGTTCTTCGCACTCAGCAACCCGCATTGGAGATAGCAGTTCCCAATTTTTCGATTCATCCCATTGCTTGGCGATCGTATTGTATCGATTGAGACAATAATCCAAGAGATTCAGAGTCTGATGCATTTGTTCAAATGTGAACGTGGAGGATTCGTTGTGGGTGTAATCCGTGAACATCAAATCGAGGATGTTAGTGCAAGCTCCTGCTGCGGTAAGTGCTGGGCGGGGATCGTTTTCCTGCTTGAGGCTATAATTAATGGTTTCCTCTGCGAGTTTTAATGCACTTGGGGTGAGTTGTGGGCGGGTGCCGATTGCTGGTTCGGTGAGGAAAAAGTGGAGGGAGTTGTAGTTTCCATAATGCGAAGGATCCATCTCGTAAGCGAAGCGGAGTTTATCTTCAGCCTCACGGCGGAGGTGACGCATGAGAGCTTCATTGGCAGCCTTAGGATTAGTACGAAGGTGACTACCTTTATTCATGGCCTCAATCAGACTGAGTATTCGTGATTGTATCGACAGAACTTCCTTGCTCTCTGCGAGAGCAGCATGGTCGTCGTGAGCATGATCGTGCTCACAATTCTCATCGTGTTCATGCTTTTCCTCAGGCGCGCTGACGGTTTCATTACATTTCTCGCCAGGCCCGTGATCATGGCCTTCATGCCCCATACTGGCGTGGAAAAAGCTCTCAATTGGACTTTGCATGGCCATTGCAAAGACTTCGCCATAAGGACTGCGTTTGATTCCAAGCGGATTTAGAGGCACGTCAAGATCAGGATTTTCAACCACTGGGCGTGCAGCAAACGTCCATGCGAGCGCACCTAACCCGATCAAGCAGATAGAGGTGATATTTGGAGAGATACCCATGGCTGTTTAAAGATTTGAGGATTTAAACATTAAGTGAGGAGTTTTGTGCGGAAGCAGAGCCGAGCGATGCCGAGATAGACGGCGAATATTCCAGCGAAGTAACCCATCATGGAGCAGAATAAAGCGATTGGAAGCGCTCCGTCTTTGAAAAGCAGGCGTTGAGTGAGATCCGCGTAGCGATACTGTGGGGAGAAGAGCCAGATACCATGAAGAATTGAATTCTCCTCCAATCTGAGCATGTTATCGAGATAACCAACGCCATAGAGGCCGTAAAGCGCGAGAAATAATGTAAATGCGAACCCTGTGATACCACCAAAGCGAGAAGAAATCGATATTGCTAGGAGGAGCAAGGGAGCAATGACGATGATGAAGAGTGCTGCATACTGGCCATTGAGTATCCACCACATCGAGCGTTCGACGGGATCCTTTGGTGTTGCAGCGAACTGACAGAAAAGTGCACCGATGATCGCGAGCGGTAAAATGAAACACATGACCGCAAGCCAGATTTCAAAAAGTTGGCGAGAGGCTGAGACACCGGAGGTGAGGAAATACTCTCCAATACCGGATTTGGCGTTGCTTTCGCCTTCATGGGCAGCAGTGAATAAGCCCCAAGTCAGAGCGCATATCCAAAGTATATTCCATAAAGCAAGGATACGAGCTGGCTGTATGAGCAGTGGCTTTTCGGTGGCGCTTGAAATCAGCGGCAAAACAAAAGGAAGAACGATCAAAGCAAAAGCGCAGATTGCCCATGCCTTACGGTGATAAATCGTGGCGAATGTGAGGCGGAAGAGTCTCATGGTTTAGCTAATTAGGGATTTGAGTTGGCTCCAAGTTTGGTCATCACTTGCTAGGTGACGCGCGGATTTTCCTTCGATTAGCAAGGCACTAGGCATCTTCATCGAATCGTAATCTGGATGACAGCTCACAAGGCGTAAAACGTTGGAAGAGGATTCATTCCATATTTCCTCGAATACCTGACGGGCAAAAGCGTCAAGTCCGCTGAAGGGCTCGTCGAGCAGGAGAATATTACCCACATTCGGTTTCACGGAAAACTCTCCTACGATCAAACTTGTCTTGCGGCGATTCCCAGTGGAAAGGCGACCGTAGGGCTTTTTCAGATCCAGTTCAATGCGAGCAGCGAGATCCAACGCTGCGGCTTGTCTCGCTTTGGGAATAAGCATACGAAAAACCGTAGCTGGCGTGATCTCAGGATCGAAGCGCAAATCTTCGGGAAGATACTGCACGAAACCCTCGACACGAAATTTCCCTTTCACCGATTTCAGGGTGCCTGCGAGAGTGCGGAGTAAAGTCGTCTTGCCGCGGCCATTGCGAGCCAATAGGAAATGG
>CAMCYT010000045.1 GCA_945885485.1 Prosthecobacter debontii | reverse complement strand
AGGCGGCGGAGGCGATCGGTAGACAACAGCAGCTTGAGGAGGAATTATCTGAGCAAAAGATTCTCGCTGAGCGGGATGCCATTGAACGAGAGCGCGCATTGATTGAGCAAGAGCGTGTTGCGATGGAAGAGGCGAAAAATGCTGATAATGAAGCAGCTTTAGCAGAGTTGCAGAGGCGGCAGATGGCGCTCATGGAACGTGACCAAAAAATTTCTGAAACCCAACGTGAGCTAAATGATCGTGAACAGGAACTTACGGGTCTGGAAGCCAAGTTGAGTGAGCGCGAGTTAGATTTGGCAGGTAGGGAGCCGCTCGAAGCACTTCCGCCTATTGAGAAAAACTATGTTAGTGGGCCAACAGGAGATTATAATAATTTTTATGAGCCGCTTGCAGCATATGGTTCATGGTTCCAAACTACAGATTACGGCTATGTGTATCAGCCAGCGGTTGTGCGTGATCGCTCATGGCGTCCATATACACGCGGTCGATGGGCATTTACGAATCATGGTTGGACCTGGGTTTCAAATGAACCTTTTGGCTGGGCCTGTTATCACTATGGACGCTGGTCGCTACTCAGAAATATCGGCTGGGTGTGGATTCCGGGCAATCAATGGGCGCCTGCTTGGGTGACATGGCGTGAGAGCACAGGTCATATCGGCTGGGCTCCGCTGCCACCAGAAACACTCGCATGGAGCTCTAATTCATGGGACTCTTCTGTAGATGTTAGATATGGAATAGATAGCGGGTGGTTTTCATTTGTTTCCTACAATAATTTCGGAAATGACATTTATGGGCACTGTTTGCCATATTCACAAAACATCGTTATTTATCAAACTACTACGACCGTTACGCACTATGTCATTCAAGACAGGCGTGTTTATTGCGGTGGACCTCGTTATCGGAATGTATGCGATCGTATTGGTAGAAGATTTCCCATTCATCAGCTGCGGTTAGATCCTTGTCCTGACTTCGGGCGAGGCGGACGTCGGTTGAATTCCCAGTTTAGCGGCAACGAGCTACAAGTTGTCGCACCTCGTATGGATGCGGATTGGAACCGTGCACTTCGCCCGTCACGGATAAGTCGCGATCTTGGTGAGGTTGTGGTGAATCGATCCGAAGAGTTGCCTGAAGATGTTCGCAAGCAATATCGGGAGCGTAAACATGAGGAAGATGAAAAGGCGGAGCGATGGGTAGCCAATACAGGTGGGCGCGATGCATTTGAAAATGATCGTAAAATCCGTCTCGGAAAAACCCGTGAGGAGGTTGCTAAAAGTGAAGCTCTTAGTCGTAATGCTCGCGAGCCACGTTCGGAAACAAACAAAAAGGTTGAGCGTCCTAATTCGCCTCTTGTTACGGAAACTCCGGATTTACCCATTATTCATTCTAAAAGGCCGAATGCCAGAGATTCTAAAAAGCCGATTTCTGAGACACCAACGATCCCTAATCCAGAGATACCTGTAACTCCTGATACCAGAAGGCCAACGATTCCTAATCCTGAAATACCTGTGGCACCTGATACCAGAAGGCCAACGATTCCTAATCCTGAGATACCTGTGGCACCTGATACAAAGACACCTACGATTCCTCGTTTGCCTGATATTGAGGCGAATAATAACCATCAAGAAAAGTCAAAGCAGAACAAATTGCCGCGTGCGGTTATCCCAACGCCTCCGGTCATTAAAAATAATCCGGATCCGAATCGTCTAGTTGAGCCTTCAAATCGATCGGACCGCTCAAATTTAGATGAGAACCCCAAACGTCCTCAATTACCTGTGAACAGGGATGAAGATCTAGAGACTGAAGCGGATAAGAAAGCAGCAAGAGATTTGCGCCAACAACAAGAGCAACAGCAGGAAAAGCTGAATAAGCAGTTAGATCAAACAGAGCGTGTCCGAGAACAGAAAGAGCAGGGAGACAAATTGCGCGAACAACAAGAGAAGCAGGAACTCGCTAACAAGGAGCAACAAGAGAGGTTACGTGCCCAGCAAGAGCAGAGGGAGCAGGCGCGTGAGCAACAGAATCAATTACGTGAACAACAAGCGCAGCAAGAGCTGGCGCGTAAGAAGCAAGAGGATACGCAAGGCCGCTTAGAGGAACAGCAAAAGCAGCAAGAAAAAATGCGTGCCCAGCAAGAGCAGCAGGAGCGTGCGCGTCAGCAGCAAGAGGAAGCTCAACGCCGGATGCAGGAGCAGCAGGCAAAACAACGTGAGCAGCAAGAGCAGCAAGAAAAAATGCGTGTCCAGCAAGAACAACAAGAGCGTGCGCGTCAGCAGCAAGCAGAAGCGCAAAGCCGGATGCAGGAGCAGCAAGAAAAACAACGTGCACAGCAAGAACAGCAGGAAAGACAACGCGCCCAGCAGGAGCAGCAAGAAAAACAGCGTGCACAGCAAGAGCAGCAGGAAAGACAACGCGCCCAGCAGGAGCAGCAGGAAAAACAGCGTGCGCAGCAGGAACAACAAGAGCGTGCGCGTCAGCAGCAAGAGGAAAATCAACGTCGTCAGCAGAAGTAGAAGAAAACGGAACGTTTTCCTTAACCTAGCTTTTAGGAAAACGTTCTATGTTCTCTTAGGAAATCTATGTTTCCAAGTGATTAGTGAAGATTCGATTTCACTGGATTTGCGGCTTGGGCTGAGTTCCCAGATGAGGGGGCAATCAGCGGGAAAATGAGAAAGAATGGATGCGTAGTTGAGTGTTCCTGTGAAAGGCGTGCGGTGATCGCGTGCGGGCCACTCAACATCATGGACATGTCCACCGATGAGATAAGGCGAAATGGATTTCAGCCATTCTTGATGATCGAGAAGACCAAGATTGTGTTTGAGTTGCACATGTCCAAAATCGTGCCAGTAGCCGATCCACGGATTGTCTTTGAAATGATCCTGGAGTTTCAACATTTCACGTTCGTTGGGCATATCTTCAAACCGCGAGCGCGATTCAACTGCTAGCTTGATCTGGTATTCTGCCGCTTTTGGGGCGAGTTGCTCGAGGGCTTCGATGGCGCGTTGGTAGTAGAGAGCTGAGAGCTTTTCACGCTTCTTGATAAAATTGATTTTTTGTTTGATGAAGTCTGGTTCGTGTTGCCGACCTTCGGTGACGAGTTTGGTGAGTGGGGCGGTGAATTTTTTCGGATTCAGAGGAGTTGATCCCATGTGAAGCACTACATAACCGGCATTGAACTCGGCCGCGAGTTCGAGGGTTTTAAGAGTCATATCCATGGCTCTTTTTCGTTCAAAGGGACGGTGCGAGGTGTATTCGTAAGCGTCCGGCGCATCGATCATGACTTCGACAGGTGAGGGAAAAAAATTATGCACGCCAGAGCAGGTAAATTTCCCTGCGCGGTAGGCTTTTTGGATTCCAGGGAGTTTGGCAATTGTCATGTCATGGGAGAGCTCGATGTTAGAAAAGCCGAGTTCAATGATTTCATCGATCATGCTCTCGCCATCGATATGGCGAGAGTTATTCCAACAGGTGGAGAAAGCGAGCATTGTGAAAAATGAGTGGAATCAGGAGAGGCGCCCGAACTTAAATTGTCATGCTGTGGCGTGCCCAGAAAGCGCGAAGGCTGTCGACGCTGCCTTTGAAAACGTTACGTTCCATGGGGTGGGCGAGATCGCCGAAAAAGCGAGGGCTTTTCCATGCGGGAGTGTTGTAATGCTTGGCTTGGGAGGCTCCATTTTGCCAAACGACTCCGCCGTATTGCCACATCGACCAGGTGTTCCAGATTCCGTATTGGTCTTTGAGTAAATCCGGTGTCAATGCACCGCCAGCCATGACGCGTTCGGTGCCGCCTGGACTATATAATGCGAGCCAGTATGGTGTTTTGCGAATGATGTTTTTCTGGGCGGGAGTTGCACGGCTCAGGCGGGTGCGTAAACCATCGCTGTTTTCTAAATAGGTGACCGGATAGATGCCGGTGCGCTGGTGGACGCGTTGGATGAAATCCACCAAGCGATCTGGAGTGGATTTTGTATCGAAATCACCAACCAAGAGAATTTGTTTGCCTGAGAGTCCGCGGGCGCGGGCTATGGCTTGAACGCGGCTAACGAAACGATCTGCTTGGAGTGCAGCAGGTTGATCCATCGTGACGAAGTGGTAGGCGCCGAGCATCATACCCTCGCGGTCAGCGGATTTCAGGAAATCGCCAAATTTTTCATCGAGTAGTGGACCTTTCGCAGAGCGGGCGATGAGTGCTAATCCGCCATTTTTTCGGAGAGCAGAAACGTTGTGTTCCGAGAAACGGCTGCCACTGCGTTGTGCTTCTTTGGGATCCCAGCCGGAGACGTTGAGGACGGTGGGTGATTGAGAAACGCTAGTTCCACCGAAGCCTTTTCCGCCCGTGAAGTGATTATATGGCGCGTCGCGATGATGGCTGTTGGTGGTTGGGTGGCTGCATTGAACGAGAAGTGGCAGAACGCAAATTAGACAGAGAACGGATTTCATGTTAGATAGTTGAAACGGATTTGTTACATTTTAAAATCCTCGCCGAGATAGTATTTCCGTGCAATCGGATCATCGACCAATTCGTCGGACGCACCTTCGAGGATGACGCGTCCGTCGTGAATCAGGAAGGCACGGTCGGTGATGGTTAGGGTTTCACGAACCGAGTGATCCGTGATGAGAATGGAGAGGTTATCTTTTTCTCTGAGCTCACGGACGATGCGTTGAATGTCTTCAACGGCGATGGGATCGATGCCGGCGAAAGGTTCATCAAGCATTAGGACTTTGGGATCGGAGCAAAGCGAGCGGGCGATGGAGAGTCGGCGTTTCTCACCGCCGGAAAGCGTGATAGCTAAGGATTTTGACAACTTGCTGATGTTGAAACGTTCGAGCAGTTGATGAGCGCGATCTTTTTGGTCGCTGCGGGAAAGACCGGGTCGGGTTTCCAGAATGGCGAGTAGATTATCTAGAACGGAGAGTTTGCGGAAAACAGATTCTTCCTGAGGTAAGTATCCGAGGCCGCGACGCGCGCGTTGATGCATCGGGAGGTTAGAAATATTTTCGCCGAGCAGGTGAATGCTTCCGTGCTCTGCAGGGATCAGGCCGGCGATCATGTAGAACGAGGTGGTTTTTCCTGCACCGTTCGGCCCGAGTAGCCCGACGATTTCCTTAGGCTGTACAGTGATGGAAACATCGTTGACCACGACGCGACCACCATAAGATTTCTTCAATCCTACGGCAGCTAGGACAGCTGTATCAATTTGTGTGCAGGTAGAGCCGGGATCGTGGGTCATGTGGATGTAACTGATAAGTGGAAATGAAACCTGATTCGTCAGAGTTAGCGACCGTCGAATTTGAGATTATTGCCGCCCATTTCCCATTCTCCTTGAGTGGAAAAGGAGCCGCTGTTGAGCAGGCGGAGAGTGAGATTGGGTTGTTTGGCTTTGGCGTAAAAACTACCTTGTTTGACCCATGGGTAGCGTTGGCTGATGATGATTTCACCTTTTGAAACATCGTAAGTAAGTAGCCCACCGCTCGCTTCGACAGCATCTTTACCTGCGACACCTTTTTGAACAAGGCGAACGGTCCCAGTTGCGATGAGTTTCTGCACGTCACCAAAATTCGCCGTTGGTCCGATGGTATCCGGTTTTTTGGTAGTTTGCTTTTTCTCTTGCTCGGTTTTGTTGTGATCTACTGGTGCAGGTTCTTTTTTTTCTATGTCCTTTTTATCGGATGCGTCCGGTTTTTTAGGATCTTTTTTTGCAAAGAAAACTTTGAGTTCATCCGCTCCGGTGAGAGTGAAGCGAGGATCGGTGACGGTTACGTTTTTTAGATAAACAAGGACGCCTGCTTCGGCGTCAAAATACATGCCGCCGTCACATTTGATGACGGTGTCGTTCGGTCCTGACACGACTTCGAGCGGCGCGCCTTCAGCAGCGGGTTCTGTGGAAATCTTTTTAAGGTCTGAGGCTTGAACAAAGCTGTGAGCGCTATCTGAGGCTTTTTTTGCTGCGGTTAGATCGACCTTGAGCGAGGCATTGGTTGCTTCGACTTTGGCGTCGAGTTTTGGTTTGACGGTTTGGGCAGCGCGCTTGATTTCGGAAAGTTCGGAATCAGATACGTTTGCGGGCGGCGCGGCGATGGTGAGTGAAGGAGCAAGACACAAGGCGACGAGAGCGGCGGTTTGATTGTTGGTAGGGCGCATCGAGGTAGAAGGTTCAGGATAGGAAAGGCAGGTAGTGGAAGGGCCAATGAGAAAGCCTTGGCCGTTTTGAAAAGAGTAAATCAAGCCTCTGCCTTTTGCGACAAGGTTATCAGTGGTGATTTCAACGGGTTCATCCGCGCGGAGTCGAGAAGTAGATTGGTTAAAGATGGCTTTTTGGAGCTTCACTTTTCCACGCAGGGAGCGGTCGGGTTTGTAAAATTTAATCAGGACATCTTCTCCTTGGATTTCCTTATCGTCGATCAGGGTCATTATTCCGGCTTTGAGGTCACCTACCAAATTTCGGTTTTCGTCATAGCGGGGAAGATGAACTCCATGCAATACGCTGCCATCTGGCAGGAGCGCCATAGGGTTTTTCACAGCTTCTTTAATGGGATCTTGGGCAAGCAAAGAACCAGCAGATAGCAGTAGGATGGAGATACGGAAGATCAATAGCTGAAATGGATATATGGAGGTAGACTAGCGAGTTGGAAGATGGAGACAATCATGGATTTTGGGTAATGATAAAATGCCCTGTTGGCGGGTCGTAATGAGGAAATGACAAAGCAGGAGTTGATTTGCGGCGAAGAGAGGGCGAAGCTCCCGCCCATGAAACCAAAGGTTGGCGATACAGCACCGGAGTTCCTCGCGACGGTTGTGGATGGAGAGGGCGTGACCCAAGTGTCGCTCTCGGATCTGCGCGGAGAGCGGGTGGTGCTGGTTTTTTACCCTAAAGACAACACTCCCGGTTGCACTATTCAGGCCTGTTCACTTCGCGAGCACTGGAGTGAGATTCTTGGTAAGGCGAGAATTTTTGGCGTCAGCGCGGACAGCGTGGCGAGCCATCGAAAGTTTATCACTAAGAGAAATTTGCCCTATCCTCTCATTGCAGATGAGGATAAAAAAATCGTTACCGCCTACGGTGTGTGGGTGCAGAAATCGATGATGGGAAAAAAATTCATGGGGATTGAACGCAGCACATTTGTGATCGGTGTTGATGGTAAAATCGAAGCGGTATTAGAAAAAGTTTCGCCACTCAGTCATACAGAGCAGTTAGCTAAAATTATTGGGTAATGGATCAAGCTGAACACAAACATCCGGCACATGTTGGGTTCGCGACGATTGCGATCACGCTGATGGCTGTCGGTCTCGCTGCTGGTTTGGATTTTCTCGGAATCATTGATCGCTTGAATGCGTGGATCGCTACGGTGATACAAAAGCCTGGAATTTCCGCTCCGGTGCATTCTCTTAGTCCGTATCTAAACTGGACGGTAACGGCACTGCTGACACTGAGTTTGGCGGCCGTCATGTTAAATATTTCTGGAAGTTGGCGCAGGATAGTTATCTGGATGCTTGCCCTAATCATCACCTCGTTCTGGGTGCCGGTATTATTACTGGCTTCACACAAGCCAGAGATCGGAGTGACTTTGGTAGGGCTGCTGTGGTCGGGTTGCTGTTCGATGATCTACACGATGAATTACGAAATGCCAGCTGACCTAATGGAAAAAAACACAACACAAACCGATGTCACGCGCTGATTTTCCTGAGCCCGTTAGAAATTTGGTCGCGGAACTCAAGCGGCTTCCCGGAGTCGGTCCGCGCAGCGCGGAGCGTATGGCGGTGTGGTTGCTTCAAAATAAAAAAGCAGATCCTATCAAGTTATCTGAAGCCATCGTTCACGCGCATGAGACGATTATTCCTTGTCCTATTTGCGGATTTTTTGCGACCCGTGAAATTTGCGATATCTGTGCTGATGAGAAGCGTGATGAGACGCTTCTATGTGTGGTTGAACAAGCGACTGATGTTTTGCCGCTTGAGCGCGCTGGGGTTTTCAAGGGTAAGTATCATTGTTTGGGTGGAAAGTTATCCCCGCTCGATCGGGTTTCTCCCGAGGACTTGAATATCCCGCAGCTCTTGAAGCGCGTGGATTCCAAGGACGGAAACATGGAGATCATCCTCGCTTTGGGTGCCGATGTGGAGGGTGAGGCGACCTCAAATTATCTAGCAGATATGCTGCGTGGAAAATCAGCCAAAGTCACCCGCATCGCTCAAGGCTTACCGGCAGGTGGTGGCTTGGAGCATGCAGATGAGCTTACGTTGATACGGGCGCTTCAAGGTCGACGCGATTTCTAATAAGCTCACGGACTCCTTGCGCAAATTTTATTTTGCGCTTAGCTTGTTTATTGATGTTACAAAAAAGCCTTATCCCAGTAATCGCGTCTTTGTTTTTGTTTTCTGGCCCACACGTCCATGCGGCCTCGATTCCATGCCCCATCGATTCCTTGATCAAAGCTCCTGGTAACTGGAAAATGACAGTGGATGAGTTTGAGAAGTCATTCACATCGAATGGCAACAAACAATACGTCTGGCTGACTCAAGATCGCACGCGGGGAAAACTGAGCCGTAAGCTTTATGGGAATGTTGAAATCGATCTCACTGCATTTGATGGGCAAGTTCCCGTGCAGGAAGTGATTGTTGATTTCGTAGACGGCCAGCTGAATATGATTTCGGCCTCCATCTACAACCGTGCGGATAGTGGAGCGATCACGCCCGAGCAATTTACAGAACGTTTTAAAACTGCTGGAAAAGTGATGGGTGAAATCCTCGTCGCAAGACCCCAGCCGCGTAAAGCGGATGCGAAAAATGGCCTCCTGACAGAGGGTTACTCATGGTATGTCAAAGAAACAGGCGTGGCGTTGTTAGAGCATAACGAAGGCGCGATGGGAACTGGCGAGCGTGAATTTTTAAGACTCCGCATAGCAAAGCCTAACGCCAAAGGCTCACTGGCGGCTTCCATGATGCATGCTCGCGGAGGAGCTGCGGCCAAACTCGGAGATCTTCCAAAAAACATCAAAAAAGAAGATAACGGCGATGTATTGATTTCTAATATGCCAATGGTCGATCAGGGCGATAAGGGTTACTGCGTGGTCGCCACCGTGCAGCGGGTTTTTGAGTATTACGGCATCGGCGCAGACATGCATCAAATCGCGCAGATCTCTGATGCTGATCCTAAAAAAGGCACTAGCACTCTCACCATGGCGAAGGAACTCGATAAGATCGATTACCGTTTTAAAACCCGCCTAGACATCATTGGCATGGGTCAGCCATTGACTGAAGTGAAAGAAGAAAAAGGCGAGTATTACGTCGGTAAACCTGTCGACGAACGAAAGTTTCTCAAAGCGGTCAGCAGTTATGTTGATAAAGGATTACCCTTGCTGTGGTCGTTAGAACTGGGTCGCTTTCCAGAAGTCCCTCAGCTTTCTCCGCAAACTTCAGGCGGCCACATGCGCATGATCGTCGGCTACAACGAAAAAACCCAAGAGATTATTTTCTCAGATTCGTGGGGCGCTAAACACGAAGCCAAGCGCATGAAAATGTCAGATGCCTACAAAGCCTCCCACGGCCTCTTCGTGCTGATCCCGACGGTGAGGTGAGAGTGGGATTGCATTCAAACGATGACGAGCGAAAGACTGGAGTGCGGGAGCTTGCTCCGTCGCGGGTAGGAGATTTTCAGACCGCCGCTAGATATTTCCACGCGGAGCAAGCTCCGCTCTTTCTGGCGGAGGCAAGCCTCCGCAATCCTAAGCCAAAATCTGCGCTAACACATATGGCAGAATTCCCCCTGCGCGGTAGTAGTCTTTTTCCACCGGCGTATCGATGCGGACGACAACTGGGATGTCGAAGCTGGAGCCGTCCGCTTTGTGGACGCGGAGGGTGGCTTGTTGCATGGGTTTGAGATTGTTGTCGATGCCGAGGATGTCGAAGGTGGCGTCGGCTAGGTCTTTGACTTTTTCGTAGTCGTCTTTGTTGACGAAGTTGCAAGGGAGGACGCCCATGCCGACGAGATTGGAGCGGTGGATACGCTCGAAAGATTTGGTGACGACGGCTTTGACTCCTAACAGGTTGGTGCCTTTTGCTGCCCAGTCGCGGGATGAGCCCATGCCGTAGTCTTCGGCACCGATGACGATGGTTGGAGTGTTTGATTTCTGATAGACGGCAGCGGCGTCGTAGATGGCTTGCGTTTCGCCATTGATTTTGGTGACTCCGCCTTCGATGCCGGGAACCATGAGGTTTTTGATGCGGACGTTTGCGAACGTGCCGCGGGTCATGATACGGTCGTTACCACGGCGTGAGCCGTAGGAGTTGAAGTCGAAGAAATCGACGCCTTTTTCTGTTAGAAAGCGTCCGGCTGGGCTATCTTTCTTGATCGCGCCGGCAGGGGAGATGTGGTCGGTGGTGACGGAGTCGCCGAAAATACCGAGTGGGCGTGCGCCTTTGATTTCGAGGATGTCGCGTGGTTTTGGGGTAAAGCCGTCGAAGAACGGTGGTTCTTGAATGTAGGTGGATTCGCGATCCCATTCGTAGACGTTTCCAGTGGAGGATTTGATGTTGTTCCACTTGGGGTTTTGGTTGGCGAAGCCGGTGTAGAGTTTTTGGAAAATGTCGGGGCGGAGCGAGGAGACCATGGCTTCTTCGATCTCTGCGGAGGTTGGCCAGATGTCTTTAAGGAAAACGGGTTTACCATCGGAGCCGATGCCGAGCGGCTCGGTTTCCATGTCGATATTGACCGTGCCGGCGATCGCGAAGGCGACGACGAGTGGTGGCGACATCAGGAAGTTTGCCTTGATCGATTGATGGACGCGGGCCTCGAAGTTGCGGTTTCCGGATAGGACTGATGCGGCGACGATGTCTTCGGATTTCACGACGTCTTCGATGCCTGGATCTAGCGGGCCGGAGTTTCCGATACAGGTGGTGCAACCGTAACCAACAGTTTGGAAACCGAGTTCATCGAGTTCTTCCTGGAGACCGGTTTTATTGAGGTAATCGGTGACCACGCGCGAGCCAGGTCCGAGTGAGGTTTTGACGGAAGGGTTGACCGTCAGGCCTTTTGCGTTGGCTTTTTTCGCGAGCAAACCAGCAGCGAGCATGACGCTTGGGTTTGAGGTGTTCGTGCAAGAAGTGATGGCGGCAATAAGCACCGAGCCGTGTTGGATCGTGTCTTTGACGTCTTCTTTGGAATCGACCGTGACCGTGGCGGTTTTGCTCTCGGATTTTGCGAAGCCACCATCTGCGATGGGTGCGGCGAGAAGTTGACCCCACTTGGTTTTGAGGTTGTCGAGGTCGATGCGATCTTGCGGGCGTTTCGGTCCCGCAACGCCGGGTTTGACGGTGGAAATATCGAGATCGACGACTTGGGAAAATTGCAATGCGTCGCGATCGGTTGGGATGCCCCAGAGGTCCTGGGCCTTGTAATAGTTTTCGACGGTTTTGCAGAGCTCGGGTGGGCGACCGGTGCTTTCGAGGTATCCGGTGGTGATTTCATCAATGCCGAAGAAGCCCATGGTTGCGCCATATTCGGGAGCCATGTTGGCGATGGTTGCGCGGTCTGGAAGGGAAAGGGCTTTTGCTCCAGGGCCGTAGAACTCGACGAATTTTCCGACGACTTTGGTTTGGCGAAGCATTTCAGTAACGCGTAGGACAAGGTCGGTCGCGGTGACGCCGGCGGCGAGTTTACCTGTTAGATAAACACCGACAACTTCGGGAACGAGGAAAGTGACTGGCTGGCCGAGCATGCCGGCTTCTGCCTCGATGCCGCCCACGCCCCAACCGACGACGCCGAGGCCGTTGATCATGGTGGTATGGGAGTCGGTGCCGACGAGGGTGTCTGGAAAAAACACGCCGTCTTTTTCAAGCACGCATTTCGCGAGGTATTCGAGGTTCACCTGGTGAACGATGCCGATGCCCGGAGGCACGACTTTGAAAGTATCGAAAGCTTGTTCGCCCCATTTGAGGAATTCGTAACGCTCGCGGTTGCGGTGGAATTCGAGGTCCAGGTTTTTTTCCAAAGAGAAAGCGGTTCCGGCGTAATCGACTTGCACTGAGTGATCGACGACGAGATCGACGGGCACGAGTGGCTCGATCATTTTTGCGTCTTTGCCCATGGAGTGGACGGCGGAACGCATCGCTGCGAGATCGACGAGAAGCGGCACGCCGGTGAAATCCTGAAGCACGATTCTTGCGACGACGAAGGGGATTTCATAATCGCCGGGAGATTTCGCGTTGTAGTTCGCGAGGTTCTGAATGTCTTTGTCGGAAACTTTGAGCCCGTCATTATTGCGGAGTAAAGATTCGAGTACGATACGGATTGAGACGGGAAGTTTGGAGAGGTTAGGGAAACCCTTTTCCGCGAGTGCGGGGAGTGAGTGAAGTTTGCCTTCTTTGCCGGAGCCTGTGGTGAATGTGCGGATGTAGCTCATGGTTGGTGGTTTCTAAAAAAAGATTCTGTGCGGGGAGGTTTGTGGATTGTGGGGAATTTGTCAAAAACGTTCCTTGTCAGCTTGCGGAAAATGCTGGAGGGAGAATTTGCCCAGCTTTCCAAGCGTCTTGGCCTTTCTTCTCGGTCAAATCTAGACTCGCCATGTCTCGGTTGCGGTGTTAACTGTGCGACATGGAAACGCCGATCAATCTTGAGGAAACGCCGGGTAAGACGGTGGGTAGGAGGAAACCATCACAGAATACGCTCGACCCTAAAGCACACAATAAGGCCACTGCCGAAGCATGGCAAAAGGCGTTTTCCAACGGAGGAGTGCCCAGAGGTGTGTATAAATTTCATTCCCACGAGGAAGCAGATGCATGGACATGGAAGATGATTACCCGCAAGAGGGGGAGTTAATCTCCCGTGAACCGACTGTCGAAGACTTAGAAAATCTCTGCAGAAGATTAAACGAACTTGGTGCACGATACCTTGTGATAGGAGGTTTCGCGATACGTGGAGCCGGCTATATTCGTGGCACAATGGACGTTGACCTCATCATCGCGCTCGATGGTGACAATGAGGCGCGTGTTTTCGAAGCATTGCGCTCATTACCAGATAATGCGGTGGATGAACTCGAGCCCGGTGATGTTGCTAAATTTACAGTCGTAAGGGTTAATGACGAGATCACAGTAGATTTGATGGGCTCTGCCTCAGGAATTCGTTACGAAGAGGCCTCGCAGGACATTGTGATGAGACGCATCGGTGATGTGGATGTGCCATTTGCTTCGCCGCGTTTGCTGTGGCGCATGAAAAAATCCACACACCGCGAAAAGGATGCAGCGGATCTTTTGTTTTTAAGAAAATGGTTTGAGGCGCGTGGCGAGCAGCCGCCTGAAAATTAAATTCTGGATCCAAATCAAAGTGTTCGTGGATAGATTAAAGATTGTCGCTGGGGGTTTGCTTTGGTTAAATGGCTTTATGAAATGGGTTTTATTGATAATCGGGGTTTGTGTGGTCGCTGGGTGCGTTGCGAAAACCCAGATCCCTGTCCCTGATACGGCGATGGCGGCGGGAAGTGGTCATTCTTTGCAAACTTTGCAGCGCGGGCACGCGGTTTACGTGTCTCAATGCGGGCGCTGCCATGAGCCGATGATGCCTTCGAAAGTTTCTGATGAAGACTGGCACGTGGTGGTTCCGGGAATGGCGTGGAATGCTGGCATTTCCCAATCGGATGAGGGCGCGGTGATGAAATACCTCCACGCGGCGCGACTGGAGTCACGCGGTCCACAGTCTAGGTAATAAAAAACCGCCGCTTTGTGGGCGGCGGTTTTGATTTGAATGCGGATCGCAGACGAGAAATTAGTATTTCACGCCGCAACCGTAAGGCTTGTTGGAAGGGTTCGTGACTTCTTTGCCAGCAAGCACGGCATCGAGCGCGTTGGCGAAAAGTTTATCGGCACCAGCGATGTCCTCAGCTTTGGTTGATGGAGCGGAATCGATCGCTCCAGAATAGGCGAGCGTGCCGTCTTTGCCGATGATCATCATGTGCGGGGTGACTTTCGCGTCGTAGGCCTTGCCGACTTTACCGTCCGAATCGACTAGGATTTCGGTGGCTTTGCTGCCTTCGGAGGTGGCTTTTTCTGCAAGTTTGGACGCCTCAAGATACGCTTGTTTACCCTCGGCTGCGGAATTGACGGTGAGCCAGATCACGCCTTTTTCGGTATAAGCAGCCTGGAGAGTTTGCATATTTTTTGATGAATAATGCTTTTTGACGAAGGGGCATTCGAAATTAAGCCATTCCAAGACGACGACTTTGTGTTTGTAGTCGGCTAGGCTGACTTGGGTGCCTTTGGCGGTTTTTGCTGTAAAGACAGGTGCGGCTTTACCAACTTCTGCGGCAAACGATGAGGTGATGGCGATAAGTCCGACGATGGAGGCTGTGATAAATGGTTTCATGAAAGGTGTGGTTGGTTTTAAAACACCGATATAGCGGTATGAATTCTACTACATATCTATAAAAAAGAATATTTCCTCTGATTTTTT
>CAMCYT010000044.1 GCA_945885485.1 Prosthecobacter debontii | reverse complement strand
AGCGAACTCGGGATAGCTCCCGCGTGGTTGGAATCCCCCGCCGCTCTCGCAACCTTTTCCGGAAATGAAATTCCCGAAGGAGCAGAACCCATCGCGCAGGCTTATGCCGGACATCAGTTCGGAGGCTTCGTTCCGCAACTCGGCGATGGCCGCGCAATCCTGCTCGGCGAAGTCGTCGACACCCAAGGCAAGCGTCGAGACATCCAACTCAAAGGCTCTGGCCGCACTGCGTTTTCACGTGGCGGCGATGGCAAATCCGCCCTCGGCCCCGTGCTGCGTGAATACTTGGTTAGCGAGGCAATGCACACGCTCGGCGTCCCCACCACCCGCGCTCTCGCCGCCGTTTACACCGGAGAAATCGTCGAGCGCGAAGAACCTGCGCCCGGCGGAATCTTTACTCGCATCGCAGCCAGCCACATCCGCGTTGGCACGTTTCAATACTTCGCTGCGCGACAAGATAAAGAAGCCATTCAAATTCTAACAGATTACTGCATCGCTCGACATTACCCACACGCAGCCGAGGCAGAAAATCCCGCTCTCGCGTTTCTTGAAAACGTCATTCGCACTCAAGCAACGCTCATCGCGAAATGGTTACCGCTCGGTTTCATCCACGGCGTGATGAACACCGATAACTGCGCCGTCTCCGGCGAAACCATTGACTACGGCCCGTGCGCTTTTATCGATACTTTTCATCCCGATACCGTATTCAGCTTCATCGATCGCAATGGCCGCTACGCATGGGGCAACCAACCCACCATCGCGCATTGGAATCTAACACGTCTCGCAGAAACCTTGCTCCCCATCCTCGATCCCTCACCGGAACGCGCCAAAGAAATCGCCACTGCGGCACTCGATCAGTTCATCCATCATTTCCAACCTGCCTACCTCAACCACTTCCGCGAGAAACTCGGTTTATCAACTGATACCGATCTAGATACGAGCGCCGCGTTTATCAAAACCACCCTCGGCACTCTCGCTCAGAATAAAGTCGATTTCACCCTCTTCTTCCGCCACCTCACCCTGCTCGCAGCCGATGACACACACGCGGATCTGTCATCGCTTTTCTCAGATTCACAAGCCGCCGAACGCTGGATTAGTGATTGGAAATCCCTAACAAAACCCGCCGATCACATCGCGAAGATGAAATCCACCAACCCCATTCTCATCCCCCGCAATCACCGCATCGAAGAAGCGATCCAAGCCGCTTACCAAAACGATTTCTCCCTCTTCCACCGCTTGGCCGATGCACTAGCGAAACCGTTCGAGGAAAATCCTGAGTTTGCAGATTTGGAGCGCGCGCCTTTACCCGAGCAATGCGTGAGGAACACGTTTTGCGGAACGTAGTTTCAGCTAAAGCGGAGACGTCCCCATGCAAGCAGGATAACCTGCGCAGCCCCAATTTTCTATATTCACCCCTCCGGATTATACATCCCGTTATACCCTGGCTGATACAGCATCACTCCAAGCACCTCCGCCATCACATTGAAATGCTTGTCCTTAGCATAAACTCTTATCAATTGGTTTTTCGCGATCGTTCCAATCAGAATGTCATTCCACGGAATCGTGAATCCCTTCGCTTTTAGCTTCGCGAAATTTTCCGCCGCCTCGCGCCAAATTTTGAGATCATTGCGAACGTAGGGGATCAGATCAAACCACGCCTTGATGCGCGGCATTTCGTTTTCACGCGCCCCACCCAAAAATTCCATCTCCACTGGGCCGCATAGAGCACCCTCGTATTCATCTAACAGCCCTTTAACTGCCATCTTCACGCTCAGATCGCCATCCCTGCGGAAAAACTCCACCCACGCACTGGTATCAATCATCACCATATTCAGCGATCCACCGCCTCCAGTTCATCATTGGTCATTGGATAATCCTCAAACTGACCTTCCATCACCATTGCCGAGAATTTTTTGACCATCTCCCGCTTCACATATTCCGTGGCGGCTTTTGCCAGCGCTGGACTCTTCTTGGTCTCACCCGTCAATTTCATGGCGTTGGCCAAAATCTCATCGTCAATTTCAACTGTCAGTTTCATATAGGCATATTACCCTTTATTTCCCTCTTTTCAATAATCTTTTTCCATCTTTTATCCTTTTATAATTCAATCAGGATCATACTCATGCATTCCTTAGGGCTGACCTTCTTCATGTTTCCGTGAAACTTTATCCCCCCACTCTCCGTTGTATTCGCATGGAAAAACTTTACACGGAACCTTCACGCCGCGATTTCATCGGTGGTTTAAGCGCCGCATTCGCGATTCTTGGTCTTACGGCAATTGCCGACGCCAAACAGGCCGCGACCGATGCAGCAGGCAACGCCATTCCGGAAAAGACGATTTCCAACCCCTATATCTACAAGTTCTCAATCGGTAAATTCGAGGCGTGGTCAATCAGCGACGGTTACGGCACCTTCACCAAGGGCGTGAACAACAGGATGTGGCCGCCTGCCGACAGGCCCGAGATGTCGAAATCACTCGCCGCCCTCGGGGAACGCCCCGATGACATGACGCTCTACGTGAACATCTTACTCCTCCGGAAAGACAAAGAGGTCATCCTCGTGGACGCCGGCTTCGGCCCCCACCAGAAAGCAACCTGGGGCTGGCTAGCCAACGCGATGGATTCCGTAGGGATCGCCTTCGCCGATGTCACTCACGCCATGCTCAGCCACTCACACATCGATCACATCGGCGGTCTCGCAAGCGGAGGGAAAATCCTTTTCCCCAACGCCGCCGTCCACGTGCTCCGTGAAGAACTCGACTTCTGGCGCACCAAAGAACCCGACTTCACCAAATCCCACCGCACGGACGACATCCCCAAGATGATCAAAAATGTCCGCGACTCCTTCGACACCCTCCAGCCCAACCTCGTCATTCATAAAGACGGCGACCAGATCCTCGAAGGAGCGATCACCATCCTTTCCGCCCCCGGCCACACCGACGGCCATGCGATCTTCCGCATCAAATCCGAAGGCGAATCCCTCCTGCACATTTCCGATCTCTCACACAACCACGTGCTGATGTTTGAGAACCCGGAATGGTTCATCGACTTTGATCACAACCCAGATATCGCCATCGCAACTCGAAAAAAAATCTTCGCAGAAATCGCCGTCACCCGCGAGCGCATCTACGGTTTCCACCTCCCCTGGCCCGGCCTCGGCGTGGTCATCCCCAACGGCCGCAAGGGCTATCAGTGGGTGGCTGAATCGCATCGGTGGGATTAAAATGAATAACGAAATGAATGAATGCTAGGAATTTGCTTTTTTACCTGGCGCGGAGAATAAACTGGAGAGCCGGACTGGGAAGGGGAAAATGGGGTTGGCCCGAGGTCGGCCACAATATCTCCCCCGGTGCGTGGGATTTCGCGAAGCAATGCTTCCGGCTCGCCGCCGGCCTTCCCGGCGAATCCGCGAAACAGGAAGTCGCCATCAGCGACGTATGGAAAAACATCGGCCATCTCAGGAAATCCGCACCCGCCGCACCTGCTGCACGCGCGCCATCCGCCAGTGGTGCCGATCTCGACAAGACATTGCGCGCCGCTTTCACGAAGGCCGATGCGGAGGAGATCCCGGACGACAAACTCATCATCTTCATGCGCAAATACCCGCCCGCCATTTAGAAAGACAAACCGGGAGCAGCAAAGCTGCTCAAGCAATGCGAAGGCGCTGCGGAACGATGGTTCGATGCTGCGGGCGGCGAAAAGATGAACGCCAGCGCAAAGCAGGATTTCGGAAATTTCTCCAAGGGGTCGGAAATCCAATAGGAACGTCTCACCTTGCCGAGGCGAGCCATGGATCCTCCTCTATTTCTCAATGAGCGGCTCCAGCCTTGAGAGGCGCTGCGCGGTCTTCGGGTGTGTGCGGAAAAAGGGCAGCCACCAGCGTTTCGCGCTATCGGCGAAGAACATGTGGGCCAATTCCCGGCTCGCGGCGTGCTGCACCCGTGACCTCTCGCGGTTCGATTCGATGGCTCGCAGCGCCTCGGCAAGCGCCGGTGCGTGACGGGTGTATTGCACCGCACACGCATCGGCGAGGAATTCTCGTTGGCGGCAGATCCTAACCTGGATCAGCTTGCCGGAAATAGCGCCCAGCAAACCGATGAGAGCCAAGGGCAGGCCGATGAGGAAAGTGCCATCCCCCTCGTCAGGAAACATGAAATCGACCCCCGTGGTGAAGATGCCGGTGAGGCCGAACACCAGGGAAATCGCAATCATGTTCAGCCGGGTGTCGCCGTTGAGGATATGCGCCATTTCATGGGCGACCAATGCCTGCAACTGATCGCGGGACAGGCCGTCGAGCGCTCCCCGGGTGAGCGCGATGGCGCTCTCTTCAGGCCTGAAGCCTATGCTCACGGCGTTGATGCCCGGCTCATCCTCCAGCACATAAACCGACGGCACAGGCGCGCTTGATGCGATTGCCATCTCTTGCACGATGTTGACCAGCTGCTGTTCCTTAAAACCGTCCGGTGCGGGATCGATGCGCCGCCCGCCGAGTCGCCCGAGCAGGTGGCCGATGCCTTTCCGTAAGCGGAAATATTCAGCGAGCGCAGAACATCCCGTGACGATGGTCACAAAACCGATCGCGCAGCAGAAACCAAGCGGCCACCAGAACCAGTGGGCGTCACCGAGCCCGAACGGCGAACCCTTGCCCCCGTCGAAAAGCCCGGAGAGGAATCCGATGATTCCGGTGATGGCGAAAAACAGTAGGCGGAGCGCGACCAACAGGAGATAGATCATCGAAACCGTGGCAAGGATGGCGGATGTCATCATAATCACAAGTCGCCTTGTGCGGGAGCGGGCGGAGTCCTGATGGACCCACCAGTTCATAACGGTTTCGTGCATGATGCTATAGCTTTGCTTACCTCGAATGCTAGGAATTCAACTTGCGCGGAGAATATACTTTAGAGCCGGTCTGGGAAGAGGAAAAGGAAAAGGGGAAGGAAGAAGTGCTTCGGTGCTTCGGTGAACGGTGTTTCGTTAGAAAAATCCCCGGATGGCACCTGCACCGTCACCGCCCGCGAGCTCAGCAGCCAGGAAAAACAACCGGACAACAAGAACACCTTCGGCGATTGGAAGATTAAGCTCTCGGTCAAAGAGCAGCGAGTGGAGGGAAAATTCCATCTCCCCGCCTTTGAAGACGAGGCGAACGTCTTCGTAAAAAGCAAGTAAGTTGCTGATTATTGCTGGCCCTCGTGATTTGGCTGCGATGATTTTCACGCATGAATTTTAATTTTTTCATAAAAGTATTTTATGAGTTGAATAATTCCTGCTGCATTTGGGCAGATGCACTCACCCAAACCATTGAAAACTAGCCATTTTGTCTTAGGAATCTTCGCTCTTGGAACGGCCGTGACACAGGCGCAAGAAACTACTGCTCCGCCGATTGATTCCGGCAATACCGCGTGGATACTGATCTCCACCGCATTGGTTTTGTTCATGACGATGCCGGGATTGGCATTGTTTTACGGCGGATTGGTAAGGGGACGGAACTTGCTTTCCGTGATGGCTCAGTGCGCCGGAATCGCCTGCATGGCCTCGCTTTTGTGGATTGCGGGGCTCTACAGTCTGGCATTCAAGGGAGATGGCGCGTGGATCGGAAATCTGGATGCCGCTTTTTTGAAAGGCATTCACATCGATACAGTTGCGCCAGGAACCATGCTTCCGGAGACGCTGTTCGTGATGTTTCAAATGACCTTCGCCATCATCACGCCGAGTTTATATGTCGGGGCGGTGGTCGAGCGAATGAAATTCGGGGCGATCATGCTTTTCTCCGCCTTGTGGCTGGCGGTGGTTTACACGCCCGTGACTCACTGGGTTTGGGGGGGCGGCTGGTTGCAGGACATGGGGGTGAAAGATCTTGCGGGCGGCATCGTGGTGCATGCGACAGCGGGGATTTCCGCGTTGGTTCTCGCGATCATTCTCGGCAAGCGCCGTGGATTTCCTGAGCATCCTCATCCTCCGCATAACCCGGGCATGGTTTTTGTGGGAGCCGCAATGCTCTGGGTCGGGTGGTTCGGATTCAATGCGGGCAGTCAACTCACGGCGGGTGGCGGTGCCGGGATGACGATGCTGGTAACCCATTTGTCCGCTTGTTCGGCGGCTTTGGTCTGGTGCCTTCTCGAACGGATTCGCAACGGCAAGGTCGGTTTGATTGGCATGATGACCGGGCTGGTTGCCGGACTCGCTACCATCACGCCCGCTTCCGGTGATGTGGGCCCGCTAGGTGCGATCCTGATTGGATCCATCGCGGCTGTGATCTGCTACTTCTCAGTGAGTTTGATTCGTGAAAAATGGCACATCGACGACTCGCTGGACGTTTTCGCGGTGCATGGCGTGGGAGGAATCCTGGGAACCTTGCTGCTCGCGATTTTCGGACAGAGCTGGCTTGGTGGCCTTGGAAATGTGAAATCGATAGGAACCCAGCTTGGAATTCAGGCGACGGGTCTGGGAGTGGTTATTCTTTGGTCAGCGATCGCTACTTTCGCCATCGCGTGGCTGGTGAAAGTGACGCTCGGCCTGCGGGTGAGCGAGGAGCAGGAATACGAGGGCATGGACCGCACGGAACATGGCGAGAATGCCTATCCCATGGAGCCGTGAAAAAGCCCGATTTAGCTTGGCGCACTTGGCATCTTGGCGGTTCAAACGAAGATTGTTAGGCGATCAAATCACTCCATACCTTCCCGTGCACGTCGGTGAGGCGGAGAACGCGCCCGCTCCAGCGAAAGGTCAGCTTCTCATGATCTATCCCGAGTTGGTGGAGCACCGTCGCCCAAAGATCGTAAACGGTGGCGATGTTTTCCACGGTCCGGTATCCGAACTCATCCGTGGCACCGTGGGCGACACCGCCCTTGAACCCGCCTCCCGCGAGCCAGGCGGTGAAGCCGTATGGATTGTGATCGCGTCCATTGGAGCCCTGTGAAAACGGGGTGCGACCGAATTCGCCGGTGAACACCAGCAAGGTTTCCTCAAGCATCCCGCGCTCGACCAGACGGCGCGCCATGAGGCACTGCCGCCCGTAGCCGGCCTTATGCACATTCGGGCTGTCGATGCCATACATGGCCCTGGTCGCCGCGCTCTCTCCAAAAGTAATTTCCTAACATTCACCGCTTACCCTTCAGCCACTCTTCCGCGAGGGTGGGCCATTTGGAAACTTCGCTAGCTGAGGGGCGCAGGCCGTAGCCGTGGCCACCTGTTTCGTAGAGGTGGAAGGTCGAGGAGACGCCGGCTTCTTTGAGCGCCTGATCGTAAAGAATCGTGCCGGAGACAAACGCCTTGTCGTCTTTGGTCTGGACGATAAAGGTCGGCGGCACCTTGGCGGAGATTGGCAATTCTGAGGCGACCTTTCCTTCCTTGGTCTGTAGGTAGGCAGGATAGATGAGCATGGAGAAGTCGGGGCGACAGTCCAGTTTGTCCGCCTCATCCACCGCTGGGTAGGCCATCTTGGCGAAGTCCGTGCTTAGGCGTGCGCAGAGGTGGCCGCCAGCAGAGAATCCGATCACGCCGATGTGCTTGGGATCGATGCTCCATTTCGCAGCGTGTTGACGCACGAAACGCACGGCGCGCTGTCCATCCGCAAGAGCGCCTTCACGATCCTTAGGAACCCGGTATTTGACGATAAATGCGGAATAGCCAAGCCGGTTGAGCCATTCGGCGATCTCGGTTCCTTCCTTGTCGATAGCGAGGATCGAATAGCCACCGCCGGGAAAGATGAGCACGGCGGGATGGATCGAATCCGGCGGCACAGCCACCCGGAATGGTGTAATCGTTGCCTGATGAATATCGGTGATGCGTTTTACAGAGTCGTCCTTACCAGTCACCACTTTTTCCTCCGCCACTTTGCCAGCATCCGCCGGCCAGAGGTTGAGCGGTGTAGGAGTTTGCTGGGCCAGACAGAGGCTAAATGGTGTGAGCAGGATGAAGCAGAATAGCTAGCGCATAGGGATGGAATACTGGGTAATCGGTCCGAGACGAGACGAGCGTATCAGTTTTACCCGTCTTTGAATCGTGAACTTTCGTAACATTTCAAAATTGAAATTTTTAATCCGATTGCAAATCACCATCGCCCCATATTGAGTCGCGTTGTTCATGGCAAACGACTTCGCATTCGAATCACTCAATCACGCACAGCGCGAAGCAGTCGCTAACTTGGATGGCCCAGTCATGATTCTTGCCGGTGCGGGAACCGGTAAAACCCGTACGGTCACTTGCCGCATCGCGCACATGCTTGAGCGCAAAATCCCGCCATCCGAAATCCTTGCGGTGACTTTCACCAACAAAGCCGCATCGGAAATGCGCGAGCGCATCAGCGGCATGGTTTCCAAACACGCGGCGGAACAAATGACCGTCTGCACGTTCCACTCACTCTGCGTCCGACTCCTTCGCGGCGGCATCGACAAGCTCGGTTACAAAAAGAATTTCTCCATCACCGCCTACTCGGATCAGGTCGGCATCATGAAACAACTCCTCGTCCGCAAAGGCGGCACCGATGAGAAGGTCAAAGCCGAGACAGTTCTAACCGAAATCTCACGCGCTAAAAACAAAGGCATCGATGTCCAAGATCTCAGCGACGATTTCTTCGCCCAGCTCGCTGTTGCTTATCAAAACGAACTCCGTGCGCAAAACGCGGTCGATTTCGATGACCTCCTCGTCCTAGCCGAGCAAGTCCTGCGCGAGCACAGCGATGTCCGCGATCATTTCCGCAAACTCTACACCCGTGTCACGGTCGATGAGTTCCAAGACACAAACTCCCTACAAATGCGCCTACTTCAGCAACTCGTCGGCCCGCCTTACCATGTCTGCGTCGTCGGCGATGATGATCAATCGATCTACGGCTGGCGCGGTGCGGAGGTCGCAAACATTCTCGAATTCGAACGCTTCTTCCCGAAACCGAAAATCATTCGTCTTGAGGAAAACTACCGTTCCACCCAAGCCGTTCTCCACACCGCGAACTCCCTGATCAAACACAACATCGGCCGTCGCGAAAAAATCCTCCGCGCGACTCGCACTGGTGGCGAAAACGTCCGCATCGTCGCCATGCCTGGCGATGACGAAGAAGCCGATTTCATTGCCGATGAAATCCTTGGTGAGAAATCCGCCGTCGGACGTGAGTGGGAAGATTTCGCCGTGCTATTCCGCACCAACGGCCAATCACGCAAACTCGAACTCGCGCTGCGTGATAGAAAAATTCCCTACCGCATGATCGGAGCACAATCGTTTTACGATCGCCGGGAAATCCGCGACGTACTCGCCTATGCCGCCTTGCTGGTCTACCCACAAAACGACGTTCCCCTGCTCCGCATTCTCAACGCCCCAAACCGTGGCATCGGCCAAGCCACCGCCATCCTTGCCACTGATTACTCACGTGAAAAAAATCGCTCGGTGTGGGATGCTCTCTGCGATCCTTTTTTCACCACCACCCTCGGTGCAAAATCCGCCAGCGCGATCGAAAACTTCGTCGCCCTCATCTCCAGTGCGAAAAACCGCATCGATCTCTCCAAAGATCATCCCGCCACCGTTCTTTCAGAACTCCTAACAGAAATGGATTACCTTCCTTGGATCCAAAGAGGTTGTAAAAGCGATTCTGAACGCCAGCAACGCGGAGAAGCCATTCATTCTTTGGAAGAATCCCTACGCCAACACATCGATCGCGGCAAGAAACTGCAATCCTTCCTCGATGATTCCGCACTCGCCTCCGAACGCGAAGACGATGACTTGGAGAAAAAGAAAGGCGCCACATTGATCACACTTCACGCTTCCAAAGGTTTGGAGTTTCCCATCGTGTATCTGGTTGGACTTGAAGAAGGTTTCCTGCCTCACAGCCGCAGCGTCACCGAAGGCACCAAAGACGAAGAGCGCCGCTTGCTTTACGTCGGCATCACCCGTGCCCAAGAATCCCTGACTCTCACCTACTGCACCACCCGTGTCAAATGGGGTCAAAAAACCGGCTGCCAACCTTCTTCGTTCATTTGCGAGCTCGACGACAAGCACCTCACCCACACATCATTCGACGAAATCCAAAATACCGAAATGAGCGACGACGATCTCAGTAATTTCTTCGCGAGCATGAATAACATCTTCGCTGAGGAGTGATTTATAGGTAGGGCGCCATCGCCGAGGGCGCCGCATGTAATAAAGATTCGCTAGTCTGGGTCTCCAGCTTCTAATTTTACCGCTCGACTCACCCTAGTCCACTTTGTGTTAATCTGAGCCATGCCCCGAATCGCTCGTATTTTCCTTTGGATCGTCATTTCGCTACTCGGAGTCACGGCCGTCGCCGTTGCCGCTTTTCAACGCGGTGAACCCGTAAACGCCCTTTGGCTCGTTGTCGCTGGTGTATGCACGTTTGCTGTTTCTTACCGATTCTATTCCGCCTGGCTCATGGCCAAGGTGCTCACCATCGACGACAATCGCGCACCCGCCGCTGTCACATGCAGTGATGGCACAGATTTTGTCCCAACTCCGAAATGGGTAGTCTTTGGTCACCACTTCGCCGCCATCGCCGGTCCGGGTCCGTTGGTGGGTCCTGTGCTCGCAGCTCAATTTGGTTACTTACCCGGCATGATCTGGATTCTCGTGGGCGCCACGCTTGGCGGTGGGGTTCATGACGCCGTCATTCTTTTCGCCTCGATGCGTCGTAACGGAAAGTCGTTAGGACAAATGCTCAAAGAGGAAATGAACCCTGTCATCGGCCTGATCGCGATGGTCAGCCTGCTCGCCATCATGACGATTTTGTTAGCGGTGCTTGGACTCGTTGTCGTGAAAGCTTTAGCAGAAAGTCCGTGGGGACTCTTCACTATCGCCGCCACCATTCCGCTGGCGTTTGTCATGGGATTGATGATTAAGAGTGGGAAAGTCTCGGTCACCGCTGCTTCCGTGTTTGGCGTTATCGGACTGATGGCCGCAGTGGTTGCCGGAAAATATTTACCACCGGCCATGACCGAGGCGCTCACCCTCAAGCCCACACAACTCGCATGGGCCATCATGATCTACGGCTTTGCTGCCAGCGTCTTGCCGGTTTGGATGTTGTTAGCACCACGCGATTACCTGAGCACATTCATGAAACTCGGCACGGTAGCGATTCTTGGAATTTTCATCGTGATACTCGCTCCTCCCCTGCACATGCCGGCACTCACGCCATTCATCCACGGCGGCGGATTTGTGGTTCCCGGTCCGGTGTTTCCCTTTGTCTGCATAACCATCGCATGCGGTGCGATCAGCGGCTTCCATTCACTCATCGCCTCTGGCACCACCCCTAAACTGTTAGCCCGTGAAAAGGACATCCGCCTCGTTGGCTACGGCTCGATGATTGTGGAAATGCTCGTTTCACTCATGGCCATCATCGCCGCGTGTGCCCTCCAGCCTGGCGAATATTTCGCCATCAACTCCCCCGTACCGCCTGGCAACAAGGCAGCTCTTAGTGCACAAATCGAGAAGATCAGCAACATCGACGACAAAGGCACCTACAAAGTCACCGAAGCCGACATGCTGCGCATGACCCGCGACATGGGCGAACCCACCACCGTAAAACTTGCCGATGGCACGGTCGTCAATGACTACCCCACCATGGTCGGAAAAACCGGTGGAGCTCCCACCTTCGCCGTCGGCATGGCACATCTTTTCGCGAAAGTCATTCCCGGCAAAACCGCGCTTTCGCTCTGGTACCACTTCGCCATCATGTTCGAGGCGCTGTTTATTCTAACAACCCTCGACGCCGGAACGCGGGTCGGACGTTTCATCCTTCAAGACCTGTTAGGAAACATCTCACCAAAACTTGGCAAAACCGACTCATGGTTAGGCAATGTCCTCGCCACCGGTCTGCTCGTTGCCGCATGGGGTTTCTTCCTCTATCAAGGAGCACTAGATCCCGCTGGCATCGCCAAAAGTCTCTGGCCCATCTTCGGTATTTCCAACCAACTCCTCGCCGTCATCGCCCTCTGCCTCGGCACGGTGGTTCTCATCAAAATGGGCAAAATCCGCCACTGCTGGGTCACCGCTGCTCCCATGATATTTCTCACCATCGTAACATTTTCCGCAGGCTACCTGAAAATTTTCTCACCCGGTGCCGCAGGCTTCATCCCGGAAATCGAAAAGCAACAAGCCCTCATCGCCACCGGCCTCACCGGCCCAGCCCTCAAAGCCGCCGAGACCTCACTCTTCAACGCCCGCATCGATGTCGCCGTCACAATCACCTTCCTGTTCTTCGTCACCATCATCGTCCTAGGTACCGCCCGCGAATGTTGGCTCCTCATCACGAAACGAAAAGCCATCGTCCTCCAAGAAAGCGAATACACGCATCATATCTAACTTCACGAGATCTCTACCCTAACACCTCATCCATCCGTTAGATTTCCAGTCACGGTCGAACGAGACGTTCGACCCTACCTTTTTCCCAAACAATTTAATCTCCTCTGTACCTCCTTTACCTCCTCCCTCAGTTCAGAAAAATGCCTAAACCCATTCAAAGCGTTGAACAAAAATTAGTTTCCTCCTTATCTTTCCAGCTTTTCTCTACAGGGAGAGAGGAGTAAAGGGAGATGAGGAGGATGAAATTTCATGCGTTAAACAATCTCATCCAAACTCCAAACTCCAAACTCCAAACTCCAAGCTCCAAGTTCTAAACTTCAATCCACACTCCTCTCCTCCTTAGCCTCCTCTCTCCTTGTTTAAAAAAATGCCTGAACCAATCAAAAAGCTGCCATTACCAAAACTAACTGAATGATAATGGATGTTGGGCAGCAGGATGCAGCCCCTCCTTGATAATTTCAGCTTTTACCCCCTACCCGTCCTTCCGCGCCAAGATCCACATTAAATCGGAAATCCGATTCAGGAAAAGCCGCACCACTTCTGGCACTCCTCCCTCAGCTTCGTGAAGTTCTAACACATGCCTCTCCGCACGACGCGCCACGGTTCTCGCGAGATCCAGATGAGCTCTCGCCATCGAACCCTCAGCTCCTGGCACGGCCCAATGAGTGAAACGCACGCCTCCTTCTTCGATACCCTTCGCCGTCGCGGTCAGCCAATCCAGATCTTCCTGACGCACCATCGCGTAGCCTTTTTCCAGATATTTCTCTGCATCTTCTGGCAAACACGCCAATTGTCCCATTAGACCGAATAATAAATTTTGTATTTTATCCAATATTGCGGTGTGCCGATTCTCCACATCCACCGCCCTAGCAAGCCCAATAGCCGCATTAAGCTCATCGATGGTTCCTAGAGCACTGAAACGAATCGAGGTCTTGGCGATCCTGCGCCCGAACATCAGATCCGTCATCCCGTCGTCGCCGCGTTTTGTAATAATACTCATTTCTTTGAAGATGAACATTGAATCTCTGCGAGCAACAACGAAGATAACCGACAAGCATGAAAGAAACGGAATTAGCGAATCAATTGGAGCAGACCATAAGCGAAGTGATTCGCGGTCAGCAGGATACGATACGAAAAGTCCTCGCCTGTATGTTCGCAGGTGGACACGTGTTGCTTGAGGATTTCCCCGGAACCGGAAAAACCACCCTCGCCAAAGCCCTTGCCAAAGCCATCAGCGGAGCCGAGTTCAAACGCGTCCAGTTCACTCCGGACCTCCTGCCCTCTGATATCTTGGGCGTTTCCGTGCTCGATCCGAAAACCCAAGAATTCCGTTTCCACAAAGGCCCGGTGTTCACCGATATCCTCCTCGCAGACGAAATCAACCGCGCCTCACCCCGCACCCAGAGTGCCCTGCTCGAAGCGATGGGTGAACGACAAGTCAGCATCGAGGGCGAACGCTACGATCTAGACGGTTTATTTTTCGTCATCGCCACGCAGAACCCAGTCGAATTCCGCGGCACCTATCCACTTCCGGAAGCTCAGATGGATCGTTTCTCCATGCAATGCCAACTAGGCTACGTCAGCGCTGAAGAAGAAGTAAAAATCCTCCAAGACCAAATCGAATCCCATCCGGTAAACGCCATTAAACCGATGATCACTCGCGAGCAAATCCTAGAAATTTCCGCTGCTGCTAGAAAAACCCGTTTCAGCGATGAGCTCCGCCACTACGCGGTTTCACTAGTCGGAGCCACTCGAAACATCCCTGAAGTCCAGCTCGCCGCCAGCCCGCGCGCGTCATTGGCTTTGATGAAAATTTCCCAAGTCATCTCCCTATTCGAAGGCCGTGAATTCGTGACTCCAGACGTCATCCAAGCCGTCGCGCAAGATGTGATTGCACACCGTCTCGTGTTAGCTCCAGAATCCAAATACTCGGGAGTCAACGCCCGCCAGATCGTAGCCGACCTGATCCAAAACACTCCCGTCCCTGTCTAATGAGCCCAAGCGACGTATCGCTGCGTTTTCGTATTCTTCACTGGTTCTACTTCCGTGGAGCCAGAATGCAGTTCTGGCTCAGCCATCGCATTCGCCCCGCCGGAATCTGCGCCTTACTTGTCATTACATTGGCAAGCTTCATGTGTGTTGGGCAGCCCAAAAACTCCATCTTTCAGCTATTTAGTTTTAGCT